>CAYFYG010000001.1:0-1517 GCA_964347225.1 uncultured Dehalococcoidia bacterium
CGTGCTCTGGTCAACGAGGGATAGCGATACGCCCATTCGTGAAGAAATCGGTGCCCAGATCCCTTGCCCTTCCCCCACAAGCGGTACCATCCGCCATGTTGGCGCCGCCACAGCCTCGCGGCTGAGCGCAAACGAGCCTCACCGTGGCACGGTCGCTCCTGGCGCTCGCCCCCATGGCCTACCCAACAACAACCCTTCACGCCTCGGCACTCGCCACCAGATACGCGCCCCATTTCATCGCAAGCTTGCTGGAGCGGGGGTTAAGACCCCTCCGTCTCCACCAGCTTGCACGGTGTGGGGAGCCTTCGGGCTCCCCTTTGACCTTATCTCAATACTGGTTGACTAGCAGGTCAACATGACCTGCGCCCACAAACGGCACCACTCGCTATGTTGGTGTCGTCACGGCCTTGGGGCTGGGCGCAGAGTAGCCTGGCCATGGCACGATCGCTTCCGGTGACGGCGGCGGGTTTCGTCGCTCTGGTCTACCTCCTCAACAGAGGCTAAAATAGCTGCCAGCGGCCGGACGCGGCAGCCTGATTCGGATGAAACCGAGGAGCCTGCGCAACCTGAACCTGACACGCTTGGCGATCGGTCTGGTCGCCGTCCTTGCCGGCATGGCTATCGGGGTCGGCGCCTACACGTTCATCTATGCCAAGGGTTCCTCCTACCTAACCAACGACCCCGCTGCCTGCGCCAACTGTCATGTGATGCGCGACCATTTCGATGCCTGGATCAAGTCCAGTCACCGCAGCGTCGCCGTATGCAACGACTGTCACACGCCGCACGACGTGCTCGGCAAATACGTGACCAAAGCGCTCAACGGCTACAACCACTCGATGGCGTTTACAACGGGCCGCTTCGAGGAGCCGATCAGGATCAAGCAGCGGAGCCTCGAAGTGGTGGAGAACTCGTGCCGGCACTGTCACGACGAAGTGGTGCAGGTGATCGACGGCCCGCACCGCGAAGGGGACGACAGGCTCTCCTGTGTGCGCTGTCACCCCGACGTTGGTCACTGACGGGAGGGAGAGACAAGTGATGAGGCGATTCGCTGCCCGCCTGAAGGCCCCCTACGTCTTGGCGCTGGCCGTGCTGGCCACGGCTGCAGTAACGTTCGGGCTGGTCGCCCTCCTGATCACCATCTTCGAAAACCGGGAGGACGCCAAGAACCCCTTCTACCGTGTCGTCGAATTGACCGACGAGACGGAAGACCCGGCCCTTTGGGGCAAGAACTTCCCGATGCAGTATGACAGCTACCTGCGCACGGTGGACCAGGTCCGCACCCATTTCGGAGGCAGTGAGGCGTTGCCCCGCGTACCGACCGACGCCGATCCCCGCTCGGTTGTGTCGCAGTCGAAGCTGGAGGAAGATCCCCGGCTGAAGACGATGTGGGCGGGCTATGCCTTTTCCGTGGACTTCCGGGAGGAGCGCGGTCACGCCTACATGCTCGAGGACCAGACGTTCACGGAACGCCAGCAGGTCGCCGATCAGCCGGGCACCTGCATCAACTGCCATGCCTC
>CAYFYG010000002.1:0-1871 GCA_964347225.1 uncultured Dehalococcoidia bacterium
GGGCGCTGGCGGCCGGGAATGGTGGCGATGCCGCGGTTATTGAGGGAGTTGATGTGGTTGCCGCTAATGCTGACGTGGGCGGCCAGGACGCGGCTGCCGCTGGAGCGCTCCGCCTTTTCTACGGAGTTGGCGATGGCTTCGGTGGCCTCCTGGATGTGATCCACCATTCCCTTCTTGACGCCCTGAGCTGGGGTCACACCGACGCCGAGGATACGTAGGTCTTCCTCAGGGGTGAGCTCAGCGACGAGAGTGCAGATCTTGCTGCTCCCCACGTCTATGGAGGCCAGGATGTTGTCTCTCACCTTGTCATCGCCTCCTCTCCGCTCACTGGAGCGCGGGACGGTCGCGAAAGCGCAGGTCAAGGACGTGGCCCGCCATGGCCCCGCGGCCGATGCCTTCCTCTACCGTCCGCCAGACGGCAAGCTTGTACTCCACGTTTTGGCTGTCCCCCATGACGACGCGGTACCCAGCATCGGTGACCAGGGACAGCCCCCTCTCCGGGGTGTACTCCAATCGGACGACATTGAGGGCGAGCTGCTCCGGCACGGACTGGAGCAGCAGCTGGGCCAAAGCCACGGCGTCGACGTCGACGCGGTCTCCCGGGGAGAGGTAGGCCGGGTCGCCCGTGTCGTGGATGATGGGGGCGCCCTCTGCTGGCTCGACGTTGGCGAGGACAATGCCCTCCCCGTCAATGACGTAGGAGGTGCCGGCCAGCTCCCAATGTCCCCATGGGGTGCGCTCGATCACCTCGATGCGCACCTTGTTGGGCCAGCGTAGGTTGGTGGCGACCGCCTTCACCATGGGCAGAGCGATGATGCGGGCCTCGGCGTCGTCCAGGGGGGCATTGAACATGCTGGTGCCCTCCAGGTCGGCCAGGTCAGCGATCTGCTGCGGGGCGACGTTGGCTGCGCCTACCACTTGCACCTCCTGCACGCGCAGAAGGGGTGAACGATAGAGGGCGACGGCCCCGGTGAGCGCCGCCACCAGCCCGATAACGACGAGGATGCGGCGCCAGCGTATGCGTCGGCGCAACCGCTCCGTCCTGTCGTCAGCGAGGATATGGCCCTTGAGGGCGCGTCGCCGCTTGCGGGAGTTGTGCCTATACACGCCGGCGCTTCTCCTCATGTCGCTCCAGGGCCAGCTCGATGAGGCGGGCGATCAGGTTGGGGTAGGAGAGGCCGGCTTGCTCCCACAGCTTTGGGTACATGCTCATGGGGGTGAAGCCGGGGATGGTGTTCACTTCGTTGAGGACGAGGCTTCCTCGCGGTGTGAGAAAGAAGTCCACGCGAGCCAGCCCGGCGCAGTCGATAGACCTGTAGGCATCGAGGGCCAGGGCACGGGCCTCCTCGGCCGTCTCCGGCGGGATGTCGGCGGGGATGTGCAGCCGCGTGTGACGGTCCTCGTACTTGGCACGGTAGTCGTAGAACTCGCCCTCGAAGGTGATCTCGCCCACGGGCGACGCTTCGGGCTCGTCGTTGCCTAGGACCGCCACCTCCACCTGGCGGCCCTCCACAGCGACCTCTACCAAAGCCTTGCGGTCGTAGCGGAACGCCTCCTCCAGCGCCTCGTTCAGGTCTTCGCGCGAGTGGGCCATCGAGGTTCCGATGCTGGAGCCACTGTTGGCCGGCTTGACGAAGGAGGGGTAGGGTATGGCGGCTTCCACTTCGCGGGTGAGGGCGGCCGGGTCGGCGCGCCAGCGGGAAGCGAGGATGGTAACGTCATCGGGCACGGGGAAGCCGTGCTGCCGATAGACGACCTTCTGGAGGGCCTTGTCCATGCCCACGGCGCTGGCCATGACGCCGGCGCCCACGTAGGGAACGTCGGCCAGTTCCAGGAACCCCTGGAGCGTGCCGTCCTCGCCATTGGTGCCG
>CAYFYG010000003.1:0-3106 GCA_964347225.1 uncultured Dehalococcoidia bacterium
CCCGTCATCGCCCGCATCATCGAGCGCGAGCGGCCGGACGGGCTCCTGCCCACGCTGGGCGGGCAGACCGGCCTCAATCTCGCCGTGGGCCTGGCCGACGCTGGCGTGCTCGACCAGTACGATGTGCGCGTCCTGGGCACGCCCATCGAGACCATCCGCCGCGCCGAGGACCGCGAGCTGTTCCGCCGCCTCCTCCAGGACATCGGCGAGCCGTTCCCCGAGAGCGCCACAGTCACCACCGTGGAGGAGACGCGGGATGTGGAGAAGGAGCTCGGGCTGCCCTTGGTCGTGCGGCCCGCCTACACCCTGGGCGGCACCGGCGGCGGCATCGCCCATACGGCACTGGGGCTGGAGCGCATCGTCCGCGCGGGCCTTGCCGCCTCCCCCATCAGCCAGGTGTTGCTGGAGCGCTGTCTCCTGGGCTGGAAGGAGATCGAGTACGAGGTGATGCGGGACGCTGCCGACAACTGCATCACCGTGTGCAACATGGAGAACCTGGACCCCATGGGGGTGCACACCGGCGACAGCATCGTGGTGGCACCCAGCCAGACGCTGAGCGATAAAGAATACCAGATGCTGCGCTCGGCGTCGCTGAAGATCATTCGCGCCCTGGGCATCGAGGGCGGCTGCAACATCCAGTTCGCCCTGGCACCGCGGCGGGAGATCGCCGACTGGGCGCTGCGGCCGGACGGTCGGCCGCCCTACTACGTCATCGAGGTCAACCCGCGTGTGTCCCGCAGCTCGGCGTTGGCCTCCAAGGCCACCGGCTATCCCATCGCCCGCGTCGCCGCCAAGATCGCCGCCGGCAGGCGCCTGGACGAGATCGCCAACCGGGTGACCGGCCAGACCACGGCCGCCTTCGAGCCCGCCCTGGACTACTGCGTGGTCAAGATACCCCGTTGGCCCTTCGACAAGTTCCCCCTGGGCGACCGTACCCTGGGCACCCAGATGAAGGCGACCGGCGAGGTGATGGCCATCGACCGCAGCTTCGAGGCCGCCCTGGGCAAGGCGCTCCGCTCCCTGGAGTTCGGCGGCCGCTCTCTGCTCTGGGAGGATCCCACCTGGCGCGATGTCGACCCCGCGTCCCGCGCCGCCGAGCCCACGGACGAGCGGCTGTGGGTGCTGCTGGCGGCCCTGCGCCGCGGCCACACGCCTGAGGAGCTGTCCAGGGCCTCCGGCGTCGACCCTTGGTTCCTCCATAAGCTGAACTCAATGGTGCGCATGGAGCGGCGCCTGCTGGCCGAACGCCTCACCCCACATCTCCTCCGCGAGGCGAAGCTTCAGGGGCTCTCCGATGTCGTCATCGGCACCTTGGCCGACCGCCTCCCCGAGCAGGTGCGCGACCTGCGCGAGCAGTGGAGCGTCCGCCCCGTCTACAAGATGGTCGACACCTGCGCCGCTGAGTTCGAGGCGGAGACGCCTTACTTCTACAGCACCTACGACGAGGAGAACGAGGCACCGCCCCTGGCGGAGGACAAGGCGCTCGTCATCGGCAGCGGCCCCATCCGCATCGGCCAGGGGATCGAGTTCGACTACTGCTCGGTGCACGCGGCTTGGGCTCTCCAGGAGGCCGGGCAGAAGGCGATCATGGCCAACTCCAACCCGGAGACGGTGTCCACCGATTTCGATACCAGCGACCGCCTCTACTTCGAGCCCCTGGACGAGGAGGCCGTGCGCGATCTGCTGGAGAACGAGGGAGTGAACGGTCGCGGTCCGCCCTCGATAGTGCAGTTCGGTGGCCAGACGGCGGTCAACCTGGCTACCCCCCTGCATCGCGCCAACCAGCCCATCCTCGGTTCCAGCGCCGAGGCGATCGACATCGCGGAGGACCGCGCCCGCTTCGAGGATCTGATGGAGCGCCTGGGCATCCCTCAGCCGCCCGGTGCCGCCGTCACCAGCATCGAGGACGCTCTCAGCACCGCCCAGCTCATCGGCTACCCGGTTCTGGTTCGTCCAAGCTACGTGCTCGGCGGGCGGGCCATGGAGATCGTGCAGAACGCGAGCGATCTCATACGTTATGTCACGGAAGCAGTCGCCATCGGCGAGGGGAAGCCGATCCTGATCGATAAGTACCTCGAGGGGATCGAGGCAGAGGTGGATGCCGTCTGCGATGGTGAGTCCAGCCTCGTCCCGGGCGTGATGGAGCACGTCGAGCGGGCCGGGGTCCACTCCGGTGACTCGATGGCGGTCTACCCCGCCCTCGGCCTCACGTCCGATGAGGTGGATGCGATGGTGGACTACACTCAGCGGATCGGCGCTGCCCTCAAGGTGCAGGGTTTGATGAACGTCCAGTACGTCATCATGCGCACGAACGCGGCCACGGCCAGCGAGGCGGCGGAGGGTGAGGGGAAGGGCTCCACCGTGTACGTGCTGGAGGTCAACCTGCGGGCCAGCCGCACGATTCCCTTCATCTCCAAAGTGACCGGCGTCCCCATGGTGCGCCTGGCGATAGAGCTTATGCTGGGCAAGACGCTGCGGGATGTGGGCTACGAGCCGGGGCTGTGGCCCAGGCGGAAGCTGGTGGCCGTGAAGGCGCCGGTGTTCTCCATGTCGAAGCTGATCGGCGTCGACACGCACCTGGGGCCAGAGATGAAGTCTACCGGCGAGGTGATGGGAGTGGACTATACCTTCGAGGCCGCCCTGGCCAAGGCCCTGCACGCCTCCGATCTCACCCTCCCATTCCGCGGCTCCATCCTCATCAGCCTCGCTGACCGCACCAAGCCGGAGGCTCTGCCGGTGGTTCGCAACCTGGCCGACTGCGGCTATCGAATGTATGCTACCGAGGGCACGGCGGCGATGCTCGGCGCCATCGGCCTGGCGGTCGAACAGGTGCCCAAGCGCCTGGACGAGGGCCATCCCAACGTGGTGGACGTCATCCGCGAGGGGCTGGTGGACGCTGTGATCAACACCCCCGAGGGCGGCCAGGCGGCGACCCTCCGCGACGGCTTCCATATCCGCCGCGCCGCTGCAGAGCGTCGCATACCATGCTTCACGTCCATGGACAGCGCCTCCGCTGCCGTGTCTGCTCTCGCCGGAGGCGAGCGCCACTTCACGGTGCAGCCGCTGCGGGACTATCTGATCTCATGAACCTGGAGACCGCCCGTGT
>CAYFYG010000004.1:0-23168 GCA_964347225.1 uncultured Dehalococcoidia bacterium
ACCACTCCCCTCCACCCCAAAGCGTTGGAGGCAATGCTGCCGTACCTCAGCGAGCGTTTCGGGAACCCGTCCGGGGCCTACGCCCTGGGCCGCCGAGCGGCGCGGGGGGTCGACGAGGCCCGCAGAACGGCGGCCGAGGTGCTGGGCTGCCGCCCACGCGAGGTGGTGTTCACGGGGGCGGGCACGGAGTCCATCAACCTGGCGATCAAGGGGGTCGCTCTGGCGCAGAAGCTGGCCGGCATAGGCAACCATATCGTCACCGGCACGGCAGAGCACCACGCTGTCCTCCACTCATGCGAGTACCTAGAGCGATTCGGGTTCGAGATTACCTACGTACCGGTGGACAGATTCGGCATGATGAAGCCGGAGGCCGTGGCGGAGGCAGTGACCGACCGCACCGTGCTGGTGAGCGTGATGCTGGCGAACAACGAGGTGGGCACGATCAATCCCGTGGCCGAAGTGGCGACGGCGGTGCGGGAGCGGGGGAAGAAGCTGCGACGGCGGATACCGGTCCACAGCGACGCCGTGCAGGCAGCCAACGCCCTGTCCCTGAGCGTGCAATCGCTGGGCGTGGACCTCCTGAGCCTGTCATCGCACAAGTTCTACGGCCCCAAGGGAGCGGGGGTCCTGTATATCCGCGGAGGGACGCCGCTGCTGCCCCTCCAGAGCGGTGGGGGTCAGGAGCGACAGCGGCGCGCCGGTACGGAGAACGTCGCCGCCATTGTGGGGACGGCGGTGGCACTGCGACTAGCGCAGGAGGGCCGCAGGGAGTATTGCAGGGTCTCGCGGCGTCTGAGGGATCGCATCGTGGAGGGCGTGCTGGCGGCGTTGCCGGCAGCGACCCTGAACGGCCACCGGCAACAGCGGCTGCCCAACAACGCCCACTTCAGCTTCGAGGGCGCCGAGTCGGACGACATGCTGGCCGCGCTCGACAAGCGGGGGATCGCCGCCAGCGCGGGCAGCGCGTGCACTTCGGCCACCTGGGAGCCGTCCCACGTCCTGGCGGCGATGGGGGTGCCGTTGGCCAGGGCGGTCGCCGCCCTACGCCTGACGGTGGGGCCCGACAACAGGGACGAAGAAGTGGACTACGTGCTGTCCGTACTGCCGGAGGTAGTGGCAGAGTCACGAGCGAAGAGCCGCGACACGTCCCCCAAGTAGGCAGGCGATAGAACATTCCTGTCGCGGCGCTTGACATCAACCCTGCATCCCGTACAATAGCATCCGCTATGGGTCATCCGTGATGGGGGGCGTGTTTGCGTCGGGCGGGAGATGACGACAGGGTTCGCCATGATCGAAGACACAGCCGGGGGCGAGAAGCAAAGGCGGGGCGCCGCACGAGGCACCGGCAGGAGGCGTGGCTCGGCGGCGCGTGACGTCATGCGAAGCGTCAGCGGCAGCGGGCGCGCTCAGGAGGCGCTGCGGGAGTCAGAGGAAAGGTGGCGCTCCCTGGTCGAGACTATTCCCGACGTCATCATGACCGTAGATGCCGACGGCACGATTCTGTTCATCAATCGCACGGTGCTGGGGTTCACGGTTGAGGAGACGATCGGGAGCAAGGTGTACGATTACGTGCCGCCGGAGCACCACGACACGATGAGGAAGCGCTTGGAGGCGGTCTTCGAGATGGGAGAGGGTCACGAATTCGAGATCGGCGGAGCGGGTCCCTTTGGCCGCACTTCGTGGTATTTCAGCCGTATCGGGCCCGTCGTGCGAGACGGCAGGGTCGTGGCCGCGACCCTGGTCGCCACAGACATCACCGAAAAGAGACAGGCCGACGAGGCGCTGCGGGAGAGCGAGGAGAAATACCGCAGGCTGGTAGAGGACTCGATCGACGGGATAGCGATCACTGAAGGCGCGGTTATCAGGTTCGTCAACCCGGCACTCCTCAACATGCTCGGTTTTCAAAGCGAGGAGGAGATGATAGGGCGCCCAGCGACCGACTTCCTACCGCCGGGGAATCGGGATGCGATGCTGAAAAGAAACCTTGCCAGGGAAGAGGGCCAACCCGTACCCAACCGCTACGAGTTCAAAGCGGTGCGCAAGGACGGCAGTACATTTGACGCCGAGGCGTCCATCGGCAGCGTGAGCTATCAAGGAAGGGCAGCGACGCAAGCGGTTGTGCGGGACATCACGAAGCGCAAGCGGGCGGACGAGGCGCTGTGGGAGAGCGAAGAGCGCTACCGTCACCTGGTGGAGAACATCAACGAGGCCATCTACGAACTGGACGCGAATGGGCAGGTGACGTACATCAGCCCCGTCGTGGAACAGGTCGGCGGCTACAGCCCCTCCGAGATCGTCGGCCGGCCTGCCGCCGATTTCGTGCACCCTGACGATCTGCCCCGCGTGGCGGAGGGATTCCAGAAAGCGCTATCCGGGCATCCGACGCCGAACGAGTACAGGCTCCTGTCCAAGGCAGGCGAAGTGCTCTGGGTGCGGAGCTTTGGCCGGCCGATCACCGCCGGAGGCCGCATCGTTGGAGTGAGAGGAGTCCTGACGGATATCACCCAGCGTAAGCAGGCGGAGGAGGCGCTCAGGGACAGCAGAGAGGCGTTGTCCGCGTTGCTAAACGCTTCCAACGAGTCGGCATGGCTGATCAAGGCTGACCATACCATCCTTGCTGTGAACGAGACAGGCGCTCGAAGACTGGGCAAGAGTGTGGATGACATTGTCGGCATGATCCCTATCGGCCTGGCCTCACCTGACGTCGTTGAACGCAGAATGGCCAAAGTCGATGAGGTCGTTCGTTCTGGCAAACCTTGCCGCTTTCAGGACACGCGGGAAGGGAGATGGTTCGATAACAGCATCCACCCGGTCTTTGACGCAGAGGGCAAGGTAGATCGGCTCGCCATCTTTAGCACCGACATCACTGAGCAGAGGCAGGCGGAGCAGGCGCTGAGGGAGAGCGAGGAGAAATACCGCGACCTAGTGGAAAACATTAATGACGTCGTCTTCGCACTGGACGCAACCGGGCGGGTAACCTACATCAGCCCCGCCGTGACAGACATCAGCGGCTACAGCCCCTCAGAGATGATCGGGCGGCCGTTCACCGACTTCGTCAACCCGCACGACGTGCCATCCGCCATGGAGCGGTTCCAGAGGGGCCTGTCGGGGGACCATGAGCCCATCGAACTGAGATTCGTGTCCAAGTCGGGCGAAGTTCACTGGCTGCGCAGCTCGGGTCGGCCGATCTTCGACGGAGACCGCGTCGTCGGTCTCCGCGGAGTGCAGACGAACATCACGGAGCGGAAGCGGGCGGAGGAGGCGCTGCGGGAGAGCGAAGAACGGTTCAGGCAGGTGGCGGCGACCGCTGGGGAATGGATCAGCGAAGTCGATGGGGAAGGGAGGTACACGTACTCCAGCCCGGCCGTGAAGGAGATCCTTGGCTACGAGCCTGAGGAAGTGATCGGAAGACATTTCTACGACTTCTACGCGCCGGAGGATAGGGAACAGCTCTTGGCGGGAGCCAGGGAGATCAGTGCTGCGAAGAAGGAGTACTTCCGGGCGATCGTTCGCAATGTGCACAAGGACGGGCATACGATCATCATTGAAAGCAGCGGCCTGCCAATCCTTGACGCTGCAGGGAACGTGGCTGGGTATCGCAACGTGGCCCGCGACATCACCGAGCGCAAGGCGGCGGAGGAGGCGCTGCGGGAAAGCGAGGAACGATATCGCGGAGTAGTCGAAGACACGCCGGGGTTGATCTGTTGCTACATGCCGGGCGGCGAGATCACGTTTGTGAACAGGGCCTACTGTGAATACTTCGACAAGACGCCAGATGAGTTAGTGGGCACGAACTTCCTGTCGCTGATTCCAGAAGAGGACAGGGAGACCGTGATGGCCAACATCTCGGCGCTGAGGGTGGATTCGCCGACGCAGTCGCACGAGCACCAGGTAATTGCTCCTGGCGGCGAAATCCGTTGGCAACATTGGACAAACCGGGCAATATTTGATGCCCTGGGACAGGTCGTCTGCTTTCAGTCTATCGGCGAAGACATCACGGAGCGCAAGGTGGCGGAGGAGGGACTGCTGGAAAGCGAGAGGCGCTACCGAAGCCTGATTGAAGCCTCGCCCGATGCAATCGCGCTCAGCGATTTGAACGCCAACATCATCATGGTCAACGAGCAGACCGCGAAGATGCTGGGATTCGACAGCCCGGAAGACATGATCGGCTTGAGTTCTTTCGAATTCACTGCCCCTGAGGACCGCGAGCGAGCAGTGGAGAACACGCGGAAGACGTTGGAAACGGGAACGGTCCGAAACGCTGAATACACTGCCCTGCGAAAAGATGGCAGCCGCTTCCCCGTTGAGCTGAGCGCCTCGCTGATTCTGGATGCGGAAGGGAACCCCGTGGCCTTCACCGCTGTGACGAGAGACATCACCGAGCGGAAGCGGGCGGAGGAGGCGCTGCGGGAAAGCGAGGAGCGTCTGAGGGCTTTCGCCAACGCGGTGCCCGACATAGCGTTCATCCTCGATGAGAACGGCAGGTACGTGGAGGTTCTTGCCGCGCCTGAAACGAAGGATTTGCTGTACGCAAGTGGAGACACCACAAGAGGACGCCGGCTCCATGACGTTCTTCCCAAGAGGAGCGCAGACCAATTCTTGTCCGTCATCAGGAAGACCATTGATACCCAGGAGCCCCAAATCCTGGAGTACGTTCTCGCGGTGCAGGCGGGGAGGCGGTGGTTTGAGGGGAGAACGGCCCCGCTTTCGCTCGCGGGGGAGAAGCAGATGGTGGTGTGGATATCTCACGACATCACCGAACGGAAGCAAGCGGAGGCGGGACGGGAGAAAGCAAGGGAGGAGCTGGACCGCAAGGCGGAGCGCGCCGCCAGGGGAGGGAATCGCTACGGGTTGAGCTTCCGCGAGCTTACCGTTCTGGACCTGGTGTCTGCGGGAAAACCGGATAAGGAGATCGCGATGCTGCTGGGCATCCGTCCTCGGACGGTCAGCAAGCACGTGGAGAACATCCGGGCGAAGATGGGGGCCTCTTCTCGCACGGAAGCGGGCGTTAGGGCCATCAGGGAAGAACTCCTGAAGTAGAGATCGCGGTCCACGGAACTTATCCCATTGCCCCCCAAGGCCTGGTGCGCAGGCACTCAACAGGTTCGCCCACCCTCCGGGACCGCCGACAGGATCGCCGCAAGGGGGGCCGGCCGCGACCTGAGGATTATTGCATCCCTCAGTGGGCCAGGGGGTCTCCTGCCGACAGCCCGGGGTGGTGGGCGAACAGGCTCAAATCGAGCGGTATTACGGTAGCCTGTCTCGGGCCGACGCGTCAAGTTGGCAGCGCTGCCTCCGCGACGGCTCTCATGGAGGAACAAGGCTCGCCGCAGCCTATCACCTCGCGTTTTTTCCCCCATCCTCACGTATTCTCCTGAATAGGCCACGAAATCGAGACAGGCGCTCCGGTCGCCGCGCACAGAGCGATTCGCGAGGATGCTCGCGGCCCGTCGGTTCTTCTCCCCTCCGGCAACCCTTCATGCCGAGTTGACGCGCCATCTGCACGGGTCCGGCTGGAGCACCCCGCATGCAGGGGGCACGCGGGGCATCGCCGTTTGGCGAGCCGGGGGCGGACGAAGGATCACGCCGTCGCAGGCGAGGTGGATAGGCTAAAATGGCCGCATGGCGGCAGGCAAGTGGCTCATAGTGGGCCTGGGTAATCCAGGGCCTGTCTATTCTCACAACCGCCATAACGTCGGCTACTGGTCCGTCAACCGCCTGGCCCGCCAGCACGGCATCCCCCTCAAGGCGCGACGCCTGGCCACCATCGGCGAGGGCTCCATCGCCGGCGTGCCCGTGCTCCTCGCGAAGCCGAGGACGTTCGTCAACCGCAGCGGCCACGCCGTGGCCGCCCTCCTGCGCAACTCCGGGATCAAGCCTGAGGAGATGCTGGTGATCTGCGACGACCTCGATCTACCTGTGGGGAGGCTGCGCCTGAGGGCGGGAGGCGGTCACGGCGGCCAGAAGGGGCTGCGCTCCATCATCGGGACGATAGGGAGCAACGGCTTCGCCCGCCTGCGCATCGGCATCGGCCGGCCCGTGGTGGACGGGGAGCCAAGCTGGGAGCCGGAAGCGGTGGCCGACTATGTGCTGAGCGACCCGACGCGCGAGGAGGCGAAGGCGCTGCAGGGTGCGGTGGCCGACGCGGCAGAGGCAGCGAAGACGGTCCTCCGCGAGGGGCTGGAGGCGGCCATGAACCGCTACAACCGCTAACTCCCCCAAGCTGCTACAATTGAACCGCGAGGGCCCCGACGCAAGGTCGAGGCCCTAGAAGTGTTGCCATGAACCTGTCCGGACTGCTATCGCAGATCGGGGGAGCGCCGTCCCTCGCGCGGCTGCGGCAGACGCTGGGCCGCGCCCCGACGCACCTGACCATCGGCGTGCCCGACTCCGCCAAGGCGGCGGTGGTGGCCGCCCTGGCCTGGGCGAGCGACGCACCGCTGGTGGTCGTCGTGGCTCGGGAGGACCGCGCCGAGGCGCTGGTCGACGAACTGGGCGGCTGGCTGGGCGGCACGCAGCCCGTGGCGCCCTTCCCGCAACGCGACGCGCTACCTTATGAGCGCCTGGCCCCCGATCCGGAGGCAGTCCGACAGCGCCTGACGGCCATCTCCCAATTGGCCGACGGGGGCCGCCATGTCGTCATCGCCTCGGCGATGGCGCTGGCCCAGCGAACGCTATCGCCGCAGGAGCTGGCCGCCTCCACCCGCGTCCTGAGACAGGGGAGCCGCCTGGACCCCGACCGGTTTCTGGCCCAGCTTGCCGCTCTGGGGTACGCCATCGAGCCGCTGGTCGAGCGAGCGGGGGAGGCCAGCCGCCGCGGCGGCATCATTGACGTGTTCCCGCCCCAGGCGGAGGCACCGGTGCGCATCGAACTGGTCGGGCGGGAGATCGAGAGCCTGCGACGGTTCGACCCGGAGACGCAGCGGTCGGTGGGGCCGACCGAGAGCGTGGAGCTGGGTGCGGCGCAGGAAGCCGTGTTCACGGCAAACGCGGAACCCAGCGCAGAAGACATGCTGGCCCAGCTCGACCTGTCGCGGTGCTCCAGGGAGGCCAGCCAGCGCTTTGGGGAGGAGCTCTCCCTCCTGGCGAGCGGCAAGGGTTTCAGCGGCGACCATTTCTACGTGCCGTTCCTGGCCCGTGCCACCCTCCTTGACCATGTGCCGCCGGCTGCCACCGTCATTGTCGACGAGGAGGGGGATGCGGCGGCTGCGCTGGAGGAGGCGGAACGGGAGGCGGAGGCCGTCCGACGAGAGCTGGAAGAGCGGGGCGAGATACCAGAGGGCCTACCGCTGCCGCAGGAGACGTGGCGGGACGTGAGAGCCACGCTGGGCCGGGGGCCCCACCTCCTGAGGCTGTCTCGCTGGGCCAGCGGCGAAGAACCGAACAGCATGCGCCTGCCGTTCTCGCCAGTGGCCGCCTACGGGGGTCAGCTCCGCCGCCTGGTGAGCGAGAGCGCGGCCGAGTTACGTCAAGGTCGGTCCGTAGTCGTGGTCTCGCAGCAGGCGCAACGGCTGGGGGAGCTGTTCCGTGAGGAGGGCACGGACTCGCGGGTGACAGAGGAGCCGGCGCTGATCCGCGGCCTCGCCCTGGTACAGGGCTCGCTGCCGGCGGGCTGGCACCTGAGCGAGGACGGCGTCGACCTAGCGCTGGTCACGGACACTGAGGTGTTCGGATTCGTCAAGCAGCGCCGCCGCACGCCCCGCCGGGGAGTGAACCGGGAGGCGTTCCTGGCGGAGCTGTCGCCGGGGGACTACGTGGTGCACGTCGACCACGGCATCGCCCGCTTCGCCGGGCTGGTAAGGATGGCGGTGGACGAGCACGAGCGGGAGTACCTGGAGCTGCACTACGCCGAAGGCGACAAGCTGTTCGTGCCGAGCGATCAATTGGAGCGAGTGAGCCGCTACGTGGGCCCCTCCGACCACGAGCCACGACTGACGCGGCTGGGCAGCGGTGACTGGCAGCGGGCGAAGCGACGGGTGAGGCAGGCGGTGCAGGCGCTGGCCGAGGACCTTCTCACCTTGTACGCGGCACGGGAGGTAGTGCCCGGCCACGCCTTCGCGGGCGACGCGCCGTGGCAGGCCGAGCTGGAGGCCTCCTTCCCCTACGTAGAGACAGCGGATCAGGTGGCCGCCATCACTGAGGTGAAGCGAGACATGGAGCGGCCGCGGCCCATGGATCGCCTGGTCTGCGGCGACGTGGGCTACGGCAAGACGGAAGTGGCGATTCGGGCTGCCTTCAAGGCGGTGATGGACGGGCGTCAGGTGGCCCTCCTAGTGCCTACGACCGTTCTGGCCCAGCAACACTACCAGACGTTCCGGGAGCGTCTGAGCGCCTTTCCGGTGAGGGTGGAGATGCTGTCCCGGTTCCGTTCGGAGGGGGAGCAGCGGCAGGTGGTGGAGGGGCTGACGGAGGGCACGGTGGACGTGGTCATAGGCACCCACCGGCTGCTCCAGAGGGACGTGCAGCTCAAGGACTTGGGGCTAGTAATGATCGACGAGGAGCAGAGGTTCGGGGTGGCCCACAAGGAGCACCTGAAGCAGATGCGCCGCGACGTCGACGTACTCACACTGTCGGCGACGCCGATTCCGCGCACTCTGTACATGGCCCTGGGCGGCATCCGCGACATGTCGACGATGGAGACGCCGCCGGAGGAACGGCTGCCCATCAGAACCTACGTCTCGGAGTTCGACGACCGCCTGGTGCGGGAGGCGATCCTGCGGGAGCTGGAGCGCGGCGGCCAGGTGTACTTCGTGCACAACCGGGTGCACAGCATCGGGATGATCGCGCGGAAGGTGCAGGAGATCGTGCCGGAGGCGAGCATGGGCATCGCCCACGGGCAGATGCCAGAGCAGGATCTGGCGAGAGTGATGCTGGAGTTCGTGCAAGGGCGCATCGACGTGCTGGTCTGCACCACGATCATCGAGTCCGGGCTCGATATCCCCAACGTCAACACGATCATCGTCAACCAGGCGGACAAGCTGGGGCTGGGCCAGCTGTACCAGTTGCGGGGCCGCGTGGGTCGGGGCGCCCACCGCGCCTACGCTTACCTGATGTACGACCGCAAGAGGCGGCTGACGGAGCAGGCGCAAAAGCGGCTGCAGACGATCTTCGAGGCGACGGAGCTGGGAGCGGGCTTTCAGATAGCGTTGCGCGATCTGGAGATTCGGGGCGCCGGCAACCTGCTGGGCCCCGAGCAAAGCGGCTACATGGCCGCCGTGGGCTTCGACCTGTACTGCCGTCTGCTGGCGGAGTCCGTGGAACGGCTGCGAGCGCTGAGGGATGGGGAGACACCACCGCCCCCGCAGGAGGGCCCGCAAGTGACGATCGAGCTGCCGGTGTCGGCGCATCTTCCCCACTCCTACGTACCTGACCTCAACCAGCGCCTGGCCCTCTACCAGAGGATGAGCAAGACGACGGAGCCTCGGGAGCTGGAGTCGTTAGGGCAGGAGATGGTGGACCGCTTCGGGGAGCCGCCGCCGACGGTGCGGAATCTCCTGTTCGTCGTGCTTGTGCGCATCCTGGCGGACCGGGCGGGGGTGGAGGCCGTGTCGACGGAGGACGGCCAGGCGGTGGTACGGCTGCGGGAGGGCTCGCTGGTGCCGAGGGAAGGGCTGGAACGGCGCGCGCCCAAGGGGGTTCACCTCGGTCGCACGCTGCTGCGTGTGGAGTTGAGCGACGGCTGGCGGAGGCGGCTACGGGAAGCGTTGGAGGCGCTGGCTGAGGCGGCCGGGACACGCTGCAAAGGGGCGAGTGGCCCACCCGGAGGTGTTCGTCCCGCGCAGCCCACCGCTGAACTCCGTTCAGACTTGGCCCCACCGCGATAGGGAGGGAGACGGGGGAGATCCAGCCTGGGCAACAGGCAGAACGAGCTGACGGTTGTCGCAGCCTCGCAGCGTGGAGGATACGTCCCTGTCGCAGTCAGAGGCCCAGAGTTGGGGGGCGCCCCGAGGGCGTCGGCCAAATCTCACGGGTAAGACGTCACGAGAGTGTAATAGATCGTTCGAAGGTCGGTTATAGTTCTAGTGAAAGCTGCGATCTGTGCCACGATTTGACAAATTACCCATCAACGTCTTAGGATAGGCGTTCGTGAAGGAATTCACCTCATCCCGCACCATGGCGATAGGCGACGCGGTCGCCCGCGTGGACCGGCTGCACGTGATGGCGGCGCTGTTCGGCGCCGGGTTCACGGCCTTCCTGGCCATCGAGCCCACGCAGAACTGGCTCCTGCTGCTGCTGGCCGGCTTGGTGGCGCTGGGCACGGACGCTGTCGTGCGGACGCATCCGCGCGCCCACTTCGAGCGCCTTGACGACACAGCCCTCTATCTGTTCGCACCGGTACTGTTCACCTTAAGCCTCGGGCTATTCCTGGAGGAGGTTGCCGAGGGCTACTGGTCGCTGCTGGCCGGGGTGGGGGCCGCCATCCCCTTCGCCATCGTCCTCCAGGCCGAATACGACTCGGTGGACCGGCGCGCGGGGGCTTACGACGGCGCGCGGCTTATCCTTAACATCACCACCTATGTCATCGCCTTCCTGTTCTACGCGACGATCTATGACTTCGATCTGAGCGTGCCCGCGGCGACCTTCGCCGCCGGTATCGTTAGCCTGCTTCTGGGCATCGAGATTCTGCGCGAGGAGGCGCTGGAGACGCCGCGCACCCTCGTCTATGCCGTGGCCATCGGCGTTCTGCTGTCCGAGGCTGCCCTGGCCATGCACTTCCTTCCGCTGGAAGGGGCGCTGGCCGCCATCTTCCTGCTCCTCGCCTTCTACCTGATGACCGGTCTCATGCACAACTACCTGGCCGACCGCCTCAGCCTGCGCACGGTGGGCGAGTTCAGCGGCATCGCCCTCCTCGGGCTCCTCATCGTCGTGATCTCCCACTCGTATATCTAGGCTCGACAGCGCAGAGTTCCCCTTCGATCGCCAGAAATGGGTTCTCCCCCTTCCAGCGGCTTGCGGTCCCGACTTGGCCCTTGCTGGCCTAAAAGCGGCCGTGCTAGCATGGAGCTGGTCGGGGCGTAGCGCAGTCCGGTAGCGCACTTGAATGGGGTTCAAGAGGTCGCCGGTTCGAATCCGGCCGCCCCGACCATCCTCCCACGCAAGTACGACTGACATTCTGTATCTGCGCCTGACGGCGGCGATCGCTTTCAGCAAAGCCGTCCGCTCTGGGCCCTGGGCGTTTCCGCCGACAAGCAGAGGAAGCTCGACCCACGCTGGGCAGTGGACGACATACGACTTCAGCCTCACGGGATGCTTGGGCGACCTGAGCCTGCCTGTTGCCGCTCCTGCTACAGGGCAATACGATTGGCTACATGGTAGAAAGACGACCCTCGCTGGGTGAGCTGTTCTCACCTCGTGGGGTAGCCGTCGTTGGTGCGTCTCCAAGGGAGAAAGCATCCTTCGCCGGACATGTCGTCCAGTCCCTCAAAGAAGCAGGGTTCCCGGCAGTATATCCCGTGAACCCAAAGCATCCTGAAGTGCTGGGCCTGCCCTGCTACCCCAGCCTGCAGGCCATTCCTGGAGCAGTGGACCACGTTATCGTGAGCATCCCTGCCGAGCTGGCTTTGGCGTTGCTGGACGACTGTGCCGCTAAAGGCGTGAAGTCGGTGCATTTCTTCACCGCCGGTTTCAGGGAGTCAGGCGACGCGGAAAGGGCAGAGCTGGAGAGCGCAATGCTCAAGAGGGCCCGCGCTGGCGGCTTCCGCATCATCGGCCCCAACTGTGTGGGCTTGTTCGTGCCCAAGAGCCGTCTGGTGGCCACGACAGGAGTCTCTCTGGAACCGGGACCGGTCGCCTTCATTTCCCAGAGTGGCGGTCACGCCCACGATCTCCCTTTCCACGGAGGACAGAGGGGGCTGCGCTTCAGCAAGGTGGTGAGCTACGGGAATGCTCTGGACGTAGACGAGAGCGAACTCCTCCAGTACTTCTGCGAGGACCCAGAGACCGAGATCATAGCCGCTTATGTCGAGGGGGTAAGAGACGGGCGGCGTTTCATGGGTGCGCTGCGCGAAGCAGCCAGCCGAAAGCCGGTGGCGATCTACAAAGGCGGCAGGACGGAGGCTGGCAAACGAACCGCTCACGGCCATACTGCGAGTCTGACGACCTCGGCGGCCGTCTTCGATGCCCTGTGCCGCCAGGTCAACGCGATCCAGGTTGGGGACATGGAGACGCTGGCAGACGTCCTTGTGGCGCTTCGCTTCGCTGGTCCTCTACCGCGAGGCACTGGCGTTGCCGTGGTAGGCACAGGTGGTGGCCCGAGCGTTCTCGCCAGCGACGAGATGGAGCAAGCAGGGCTTCGGTTGCCATCCCTCTCCCGGGAGGTGAAGGCGGAGTTGAGGCGGCTCCTGCCGCTGGCCGGCAGCATCTTCGACAATCCGGTAGACGCTACAACCCTCCTATCCCCACCCGCCATCTCCGCAACGATGCGAGTACTCGGCAACGTTCCGGAGATAGACATGCTCGTGTACCATCTGGGGTTCCACCCTGTCAGCCGCTGGGGAGGTGGCCTGATCTCTGCGCGGGGCCTTCTAGAAGGCATCATTCAGGCCCTTATGGACGCTAGGCAGGCGACTGGCAAGCCTGTTCTACTGGCGCTGCGGCCCGCGCCGGACGAGGGCGGGATGAAGGATTTCTGTGTAGCCCAGGATGCTTTCGTACAAGCGGGGTTTCCCGTTTTCCATTCCTTAGGTGGACTCGGCGCGGCCATGGCCCGGATCGCGGCCTGGAACCGGGGTTGACCGCGCGTCATCGCCGGCTGTGGAACCCTGCATGAGCGGTGGGTGACGGACGGTCGCCAGCCTGAGCGTTCAGCCTGGCGGCATGGATCAGCGAAGAGCGACCGTGCGAAACCGCGCCGCTTGTCCCTTGCCCTACCCCGATACTACAATCGCCGAAGCATAGACAGCGCCGCCACACAGGAGGACAGAATGGCGAGGTGGGGCGACCGCGGTGGCGGAGATGCCGGTCGATGGCAGAGAAGCAAGACCCAGTTGATGCCCAGTCCATCCCCGACGTGAGCGTGGGGGCGCGGCTGGCTGAGGTGGGCCGGTTGTTCCTGCGACTCGGTTTCTTTTCGTACGGGGGCCCAGCGGTGTACATCGCGATGATGCGGGACGAGGTGGTGGCGCGACGGCGCTGGGTGGACGACCGGGGATTTCTCGACCTGCTCGGCGCGACGAACCTCATCCCTGGCCCGAACGCGACCGAGATGGCCATTCACCTGGGCCGGGTACGGGGGGGTTGGCGCGGCCTAGTCCTTGGTGGCGTTTGCTTCATCGTCCCGGCGATGCTCATAACGCTGGGGTTCGCCTGGGCGTACGTTGAGTACGGCTCGACGCCCGAGGTGACGTGGCTGCTCTACGGCGTCACGCCGGTCATCATCGGCGTGGTGATTCAGGCGCTCTGGGCCCTTGGCCGGACGGCCGTCCACGGCCGACTGACACCAACGGTGGGCATTGCGGTTCTTGTCCTCTACTTCCTGGGGTACAACGAGATTGCCCTGCTGTTTGGCGCGGGGGTCTTCGTCATGGCGGCGCGGAATCTGCCGCGTCTGTTCGGTGCGGGGAAGGCTTGGGGCGGGCTGCTACTGCCGGGTGTGGGTGCAGTCAAGGTGGCAGTGCCGCTGGGCGCGACTGCCGCAGCGACGGCAGCCTCGGTCAGCCTGAGTCAACTCTTTCTCACGTTTCTCAAGATCGGGTCCATCCTGTATGGAAGCGGGTACGTGCTGCTGGCGTTTCTGCGGGCCGACTTCGTGGAGCGACTGGGCTGGTTGACGGAGACGCAACTCCTGGACGCCGTCGCAGTGGGTCAGGTGACGCCCGGCCCCGTGCTCTCGACGGCCACCTTCATCGGCTACGTGCTGGGAAGCTGGGAGGGAGCACTGCTGGCGACGTTGGGTGTGTTCCTGCCCTCATTCATCTTTGTAGCGCTGAGCGGCCCGATTATTCCGCACCTACGGCGCTCGCCCTGGGCGGGGGCCCTTCTCGACGGGGTGAACGTCGCTGCCCTGGCGCTGATGGCGGGCGTGACCTGGCAACTGGCCCAGGAAGCGATTGTCGACCCGCTGACGGCGGCACTCGCCGCCCTTGGCGCCGCCCTGCTTCTTCGCTTCAGCCTGAACTCCGCGTGGCTAGTGCTCCTGGGTGGCCTCGTTGGCCTCGCCTACAAGTCGGCGACGGGCTAGAGCGAATCAAGCAGCGGTGGACCGCCGCTGACCGCGCCTGCGAGCGCCGGGGGTGAGATTCCCTGTCGGCAGGTTGGAGGAGGCGGCGGGTGGGGGCAGTCGCATAGCTCGTCTCTCTAGGTGCCCTAGATAGTCGAGCGCGACTTGGCTAGGCCTTCGCCCGAACGGTACTAGTCACCCTTGCCGATTGTCGCTCTCTGGGCCAAGTCTACAATTACCAATGGGTTATCAGGAGGACCAGAGGTCACTCCGGGCCCGAGTGAACAAGCTCAGAGCAAGGTCGGAGGTGCACGTGGTAGACAATGCCCTGTCCCCTCACGGCGGCATGATCGTCGAGCGGATAGAAGAGCCCAAGAAGGCCAAGGAGAGGGTCAAAGGGCTGCCGCAGATAGCGATCAGGAGCCAGCTAGCGCGGGAGGTGATCAGTATCGGGTATGGCTATTTCTCGCCCCTCGAAGGGTTTATGACCCAGACGGACGTTGACTCCGTGGTCAAGAAGATGACGTTGGCGAGCGGATACGTCTGGAGTATTCCCATCGTTTTCGACATCGAGGAGCGGGAGCTCCAGGAACTTGGCGCGAAGCAGGGTGACACGCTGCTCCTGACGTACGAGGGCAACGCCCTAGCCACCCTGGACATCGAAGAGATCTTCTCGTACGACCTGGATGTCATGGCCCAGAACGTCTACGGGACCAAGGACGAAAAGCATCCGGGTGTCAGGCGTACGCAGGCCTACGCTGGGCGCTTCCTAGGCGGGAAGGTCACCATCGTCAACCCACCGAAGATAAACCCGCCGTTCGACCGCTTCTTCTACCCACCGCGGCTGCTGCGCGAGGAGTTCTCGCGTCGCTCCTGGAAGCGAGTGGTGGCACACCAGACACGCAACGTCCCCCACACGGGCCACGAGTGGCTGATGAAAGGCGCTTGGTTCGAGGCGAACGCGGATGCCGTCCTAGTGAACGCGGTCATCGGTGAGAAGCGCGCCGGCGACTACATCGATGAGGCGATCATCGTGACGCACGATATCCTGCGGGAAGCCGGCTACTTCGCGGAGAACATCCACATGACGTCGCTGCTGTTCTGGGACATGCGATACGCGGGCCCGCGGGAGGCGGTATTCCACGCCATCGTGCGGAAGAACCTGGGCTGCACGCATCACATGTTCGGCCGCGACCATGCGGGGGTGGGTACGTACTACGATCCGTACGCCGCTCACCGCATCTTCGAGGAGCTACCGGACCTCGGCATCTATCCGGTGAAGGCGTTCGAGTGGTTCTACTGTCCTGAATGCGCAGGGATCGCATACGAGGAGCAGTGCGGTCACAAGGAGGCGGCGCAGCGGTTCAGCGGAAGCCTGATCCGTAGCATCATCCAGGACGGCGTGCAGCCGCCGCGGCTGCTTTTCCGCCCTGAGGTCTTCGAACTGGTGATGGAGAGCGCAGAGAAGTACGGCAGCGGGTCCCCCTTCGTGACGGAAAGCTACCTCGATCGGGGAGATCCCGTGATCACGGTGCCGGCTCTCTAGTGGAGGGCATAAGATGAGCGAAGAGACATTCCCGATCAACATCTGGATCAACGAAGAGCGCCTGGAGGCACTGAACAAGGCGGGCGTCGCGGGGATGACCGAGGACGTCCTGGCGGGGCTGAAGGTCATCCGGGTGCCAGCCAACGCTTCGCAGCGAGACGACCTGCTGAAGCGCTACCCGATGGCCAAGTGCGACACGGCGACGACGAAGACCATAGAGCTTCTGCCGCGCGAGGTGAAGGACCAGTTGCTGGAGCTGGTGCTGAAGAAAGGGAGTGTGGATGTAGTAGACGACCTACTTGCCTCCCTCTCCTGAGGGGGCTGAGCGATATCCATCCCGTAGTGGCTTTGCCGAGAAGAAAGGAGGCAATAGCGTAAGATGCCAAGCTTCGTGAATCCGGAGAAGTGTGACGGCTGTAAGGCTCTGGAGAGAACGGCCTGCATGTACGTCTGCCCCAATGACCTGATGACCTTGGACACGGAATCGGGCAAGGCGTACAACCAGGAACCCGACCTTTGCTGGGAGTGCTACTCGTGCGTCAAGATCTGCCCTACGCAGGCGATCGACGTAAGGGGGTACGCCGACTTCGTGCCGCTGGGCGCGAGCATCGTGCCGATGCGGGGCACGGATTCCATCATGTGGACGGTACAGTTCCGCGACGGGCGCATCAAGCGCTTCCGCTTCCCCATCCGCACGACGGCCGAGGGTTCGGTCGTTGCCTTTAGCGGTGTGGCGGAGGCGACAGAGGAGGGCTTGAAGAGCCAGTTGCTTGCCGGCGAGCCCGAACAGCTGGGCGTGAGCGAACTCGCGCGGCTGCAGAAGTAGGGAGAGAGGAACGATGGACGTTCAGACTGAAGTTGTCAACTGCGACGTGCTCGTGGTGGGCGGCGGCATGGCCGGGTGCGGCGCCGCGTACGAGGCGAAGTACTGGGGCAAGGACCTCAAGGTCGTGATGGTGGAGAAGGCCGCCATCGAGAGAAGCGGTGCCGTGGCACAGGGCCTGTCGGCGATCAACACGTACCTGGGCATGCGTTGGGGTGAGAACACCCCGGAAGATTTCGTCAACTACGTTCGCACGGACCTGATGGGGATCGTGCGCGAGGACCTGGTGTACGACGTGGCGCGCCACGTGGACGCCTCGGTTCACCTCTTCGAGGAGTGGGGTCTTCCGATCTGGAAGACGCCGGAGGGCCGGTACGTCCGTGAAGGCCGCTGGCAGATCATGATCAACGGCGAGTCGTACAAGCCGATCGTGGCGGAGGGGGCTCGCGCGGCCATCGGCCAGGAGAACCTGTACGAGCGCGTGGCTATCACGCACCTCCTCAACGACCCGAAGGACCCGACCCGGATCGTCGGCGCCGTGGGCATTGACGTGCGAGGGGGCAAGTTCTACGTGTTCAAGGCCAAGACGGTCATCGTCACGGCGGGCGGGGCCACGCTGCTGTTCCGGCCGCGCTCCGTGGGTGAGGGCCTGGGCCGCACGTGGTACGCGATCTTCGACACCGGCTCCACCTTCGCGATGATGATACAGGCCGGAGCCGAGATGACACAGATGGAGAACCGCTTTATCCCGAGCCGGTTCAAGGACGGCTACGGTCCTGTGGGCGCCTGGTTCCTGCTTCTCAAGTCGCAGGCGACCAACGCCCTGGGAGAGAACTACATCGCCACGCGCGCCGACGAGCTCAAGAAGTACGAGCCGTACGGCTCAGTAAAGCCGACGCCGACTCCGCTGCGCAACCACCTGATGCTGGTCGACATCCTTGACGGCAAGGGGCCGATCTACATGCGCACTGAGGAAGCGTTGGCGGCCCTGGCCGGCGGCGACGCCAAGAAGCTCAAAGAGCTGGAAGGCGAAGCCTGGGAAGACTTCCTGGACATGACGATCAGCCAGGGGCTTCTGTGGGCGGGGCAGAACATCGCCCCTGAAGAGCAGGCCTCAGAGCTGCAACTGGCTGAGCCGTACATCATGGGCTCCCACTCAGGCTGTGCCGGGATGTGGGTCAGCGGCCCTGGCGACCTCGGTGCTCCAGAAGACTGGAGCTGGGGCTACAACCGCATGACGACGGTGAAGGGCCTGTTCACCGCCGGTGACGGCGTGGGCGCCGCGCCCCACAAGTTCTCGTCGGGCTCGTTCGCCGAGGGCCGGATCGCGGCCAAGGCGGCCGTGTCCTTCATCCGCGACAACCCTGCGGACATCGAGCTGGACCAGGGGCGGGTGGACGCCCTGAAGGCGGAGATCTACCAGCCCCTGGCGACCTACGAGGAGCACAAGGACAAGTCGACGGTGCCGGACGTCAACCCCAACTTCATCACGCCGAAGCAGGGGCTCACGCGCCTGCAGAAGCTCATGGACGAGTACGCGGCCGGCGCCTCCACGTGGTACAAGACGAGCGAGCCGATGCTGAACCGGGCGCTGGAGCTGCTGGCAATTCTGAAGGAGGACCTGGGGAAGCTCGGCGCCGAGAACTTGCACGATCTGATGCGTGCCTGGGAACTGCACCACCGGACCTGGACGGCAGAGGCGCACGTCCGGCACATGCTCTCCCGCCAGGAGACGCGCTGGCCGGGCTACTACTACCGGACCGACTACCCGGACATCGACGACGCCAACTGGAAGGTGTTCGTCAACTCCAAGTACGACCCAGCGACCGGCGACTGGCAGTTCAGCCAGAAGCCGTATGTGCAGCTGGTTCCGTAGCGCACCGCCTGTGTCGCCGCCGCCCCGCCGGGAAAGCGGGGCGGCGGCGGCCGAACCCTCATCCACGGGACGTCAGGGCTTGTTCGCCCATCGTCCCACCAGGGGGCGCGCGGATCCGATGCGCAACCAATCGGGGATTCGAGAGTAGAGTGCCGTGAGGCCACACGGCGCTTCTGCTTCTACCCTATCGAATCCACAATCTGCACTGGCGACTCACGCAGCGATGCGAGTGCTCGGCAGTGGGCGATGAGCGGCATGTGGGGTGACAGTCATGAGGGCTAAGAGATGTCAGACGAGGCTGTAGGTCGAGGTAATAGCAGTACGACGAATGGGAGCATCCTGGTCATTGGGAGCGGGATGGCGGGGATGAGCGCGGCGCTGGAGGCGGCGGAGGCGGGGTGCGACGCCTACCTTGTGGAGAAGGACGCCAGCGCTGGGGGGCGGGTGGCCCGCATGCACCGCTTTTTCCCCAAGCTGTGCCCGCCAGCCTGCGGCTTGGAACTCTACTTCAAGCGTATCCGAACTAACCCCCGCGTTCGGCTGTTCACTCTGGCCGAAGTGGAGAAGGTGGCCGGCCAACAGGGGGACTTCCGAGTAACGTTGAAGCTCCGGCCCCGGTACGTGCGCGAAAGCTGTACGGCGTGCGGCGAGTGCGTGGCGGTCTGCCCTGTCGAGCGCCAGGACGACTACAACTACGGCATGGGCAAGACGAAGGCTATCCACCTACCTCACACGATGGCCATGCCGATGATGTATGCCATCGATGACAAGGTCTGTTTGGGGAGCGAGTGCTCCAAGTGCGTCCCCGCCTGCCGCTATGACGCCATCGACCTGGAGATGAAGCCCGAGAGCGTGGAGCTGCAAGTCGGGTCCATCGTTTTGGCCACGGGCTGGCAGCCGTATGACGCGGAGGCGCTGGACACCCTGGGGTTCGGCAAGTACGGCAACGTGATCACCAATGTCATGATGGAACGCCTGGCCGCGATCGACGGTCCCACCGGCGGCCGCGTCGTCCGGCCGACGGATGGCAAGGAGGTCAAGAGCGTCGCCTTCATACAGTGCGCCGGCTCCCGGGACGACAACCACCTACCCTATTGTTCGGCCGTGTGTTGCGTGGCTTCGCTCAAGCAAGCCACCTATGTGCGGGAGCAGAGCCCGGATGCCCGCGCGTCGCTGTTCTTCATGGACGTACGGGCGCCGGGGCGCTACGAGACCTTCTACCGCCGACTACAGGAGGACGAGGGGGTGGAGGTTCTCTTCGGCAAGGTGGCCCGGGTTGAGGAGGAGCCTGGCACGGGTGATCTGATGGTGGAAGCGGACAGCAGCATAACGGGCGAGAAGATACGCCGCTCGGTGAACCTGGTTGTACTGGCTACGGGGATGGTGCCCATGAACGGGCTGTCCGGAGCGGACATCGTTCACGACGAGTATGGGTTCGTGCCAAGTGGGGGCGACAGCGAGGGGATCCACGTAGCGGGCGTGGCGAAGCGGCCGATGGATGTCGCCAGCAGCGTGCGTGACGGCACGGCGGCAGCCCTCAAGGCCATTCAAGACATGACCAAGGATTGATCTCATGGATGATGCGAAGCCCAGTGTTTATGTGTGTACCGGCTGTGGCATAGGCGAAGCGCTGGACGTGGAGCGCCTCCGCGCGAACGTCGAGGAGGAGTTCGGGATCTCCGCCACGCAACACCCCTTCCTCTGCAGCTCGGAGGGAGTAGCAGCCCTCAGCCAAGAGGCGAGCGGCGAAGAAGTCCAACGAATCGTGATCGCCGCCTGCTCGCCCCGTGTGAAGACTGAGGAGTTCACTCTGGGATCGGCCCTGGTTGAGCGGGTGAACCTGCGGGAGCAGGTGGCGTGGAGCCATGCGCCCAATGACGAAGACACGCAGGTCCTGGCCGAGGACCAGCTGCGCATGGGGATCATCAGGATTAAGAAGTCGGAGCCCCCTGACCCCGCCGAGGAGATTCCCGAGCGCACAGTTCTTGTGATCGGCGGCGGCATCAGCGGCATGACGGCCGCGCTGGGGGCGGCGGAGGCCGGGCGCGATGTCATCCTGGTGGAGGAGAAGCCCGCCCTTGGTGGCTGGTTGGCCCAGTTCCACCAGATCTCGCCCACCCGTTCCCCGTACCGTAATCTCGAGGCCCCTCCGGTAGCGGAGACGATGGCTGCTATCGAGAGCGACTCCCGCATCAAAGTACTGACCTCGACGCGAGTAGCGAAGGTCGAAGGGCAGCCGGGAGCGTTCCAGGTCAGCGCCGTTCAGAATGGCACGACCACCGATCTGGGCGTGGGTTCAATCGTGCTGGCCACGGGATGGGAGCCGTACGACGCCACGAAGCTCACACACCTGGGCTTCGGCCAATCCCCTAACATCGTCACGAGCGTCACGCTGGAGGAGATGGCCAAGGAGAATCGACTGGTGCGGCCCTCCGATGGCGGGCCTCTGCGCAACGTCGTATTTGTGCAGTGCGCCGGCTCTCGCGACGATAACCACTTGCCCTACTGTTCGTCGGTGTGCTGCCTCGTGTCCCTCAAGCAGGCCTTGTACGTCCGTCAAGCCCAGCCGGGGGCCAATGTATACGTCCTGCACAAGGACATCCGGACACCCGGCCAGTACGAGGACTTCTACAAACGGGTGCAGGAGGAGGAGGGGGTCTTCTTCTTGCGGGCGGAGGTCACCGGCACAGCCAATGGAAGCGATGGCACACTGAAGGTGCAGGCAGAGCACACGCCTCTGGGAGATGCGATCCAGCTTGAGGCCGACCTCGTGGTCCTGGCCGTGGGGATGGAGCCGAAGGCCGCGGGGGCGCTGAACCTGCGGTACCGTCAGGGCCCCGACCTGCCCGTGTCCCCGCTGGGATTCCCCGACTCCAACTACGTGTGCTGGCCGTATGAGACTCAGCGCACCGGCATCTTCAGCGCCGGCTGCGTGCGCGAACCGATGAACGCGGCCGCCAGCGAGGAGGATGCCACGGGGGCCGCGCTTCGTGCCGTCCAGAGCCTAGCGCTGCTGGAGCAGGGGCAGGCGCTGCACCCGCGCGTAGGCGACCCGTACTTCCCGTCGTTCTTCCTCCAGCGTTGCACTCAGTGCAAGCGGTGCACGGAGGAGTGCCCGTTCGGTGCCCTGGATGAGGACGAAAAGGGCACGCCGCAGCCGAACCCGAACCGCTGTCGCCGTTGCGGGGTGTGCATGGGCGCCTGCCCGGAGCGCTTGGTCTCGTTCAAGAACTACAGCGTCGATCAGCTCGCATCCGCCATCAAGTCCATTCATGTCCCCGAAGAGGAGGAGGAAAAGCTGCGCGTTCTCGCCCTCGTCTGCGAGAACGACGCCTACCCGGCGCTGGACATGGCTGGCAGCCGACGCAGCATGATCGACCCGAGCATCCGCGTGCTCCCCATGCGCTGCCTGGGGTCTACGAACGTTGTGTTCATCGCCGATGCCATGTCCCGAGGGATCGACGGGGTGATCCTGCTGGGCTGCCGCTACGGGGACGACTACCACTGCCACTTCATCTAGCGCAGCGAGATGGCAAACCTGCTCATGTAGAACCTACAGGAAACGCTCAGCCGGCTACGGCTGGAGCCGGAGCGGGTCAAGCTGGTGCAGGTGGCCATCGACGACTACGACAAGCTGCCGCAGATACTGAACGAGTTCGCGGAAGAGCTGCGGGTCATGGGGCCCAACCCTTACAAGGGGTTCTAGCAGGGGCGCGGGTAGAGGAGCTGTCCTGCGGATCTCCGCTAGGACAGGACCAGCTCCGTGTCCCAAATCACCGTCCGTTCGCCTCTCTAGCTTTGGCGTAACGCTACGCCCTGCGCACCGACTCCTAGACCGTCCCGTTGACAGCGGGGCACCCCAGGGGCACAATCACGTCGGCGGGCCGTTTGCGGCACCCGCAGCCTTGGCAGAACGGGAATGTGGAATGGCCTTACTGGCTCGATGGTATGAAGACCCTCACACTCTTCGCGGGCAGCCTAAAAGGTGCTGAGTTAGCGCAGGCTGGGGGCGGCTGATGAGGCTCGGCAAGCTCCGTCGCTCGGACAGGGCGATGCCCGATGCGAACAGCGAGGCCCTTCTCCACCGGGCGCTAGTGGGCAGAATCGGCACCGTCGATGCTGAGGGTACGCCGTATGTCACACCGCTCAACTTCGTCTTCGAGGGGCAGCCGCGCCGGATTCACCTGCACTTGGCGAAGCAGCCAGGCCACCTAGTCTCGAATATCAAGTTCTCACCCAAAGTCTGCTTCGAGGTCGATGAGCCCGGCCCGCTGATCGCCACCGGCGAGACGGCGTGCGAGACGGATCAGGCATTCGAAAGCGTTGTCTGCTTCGGGCTGGCCCACATGGTGGCCGACGAACGGGAGAGGACAAGGGTGGCCAGACTATTTGTCCGAAAGTACGTTGACGAACACATGCCGACCAGGTCATACGACCCCGGCCTTACCCTGCTGAGCATCGTCAACTTTGTCACGGTCGCGATCGAGGCCATGACCGGTAAGCGTCGCCCGCACCGTCTGTGAGGCCAGGCATGCCAGCCGAACACCAGCCAATTGCCCACGTTCCAACACTCAGGCTGCAACGTTCCGGAACTCAAATGCAATTGACGCTCGATAGTGGCTGTGATAGCATTCACATGTGACAAGATTCACAATTAAACCACCCCGCTCAGGTGTAGTGCGAATCTGTTCCCAGGGTTATAATTGTGGCTCGCACCTTTCAAGGCAGGAGTCGGGCGGGAGTACGGCGGCCGGGCGGTAGCTAG
>CAYFYG010000005.1:0-5225 GCA_964347225.1 uncultured Dehalococcoidia bacterium
TTCGTGAGCGGTCACCGGATCCGCGAGGTGGCGAGCCTGGGCTACGAGGTGGACGAGATGGTGCCGCCGGGCGTGGCCAAGGCACTGAAGGAGAAGTTCGGCGGGAAGGCCTGAAGGAGGCCGGCCTGTGGACATCCTGCACCTGATTGACCGACTGGAGGAGGTGGCGGGCGAGGCGCGGAAGCTGCCGGTGGGCGGCGGTTTGGTCATCTCCCGGCAACGGCTGCTGGACCTCATCGACCGTATGCGGGTGGCGGTGCCGAAGGAGGTATACGAGGCGCGAGAGATCATCGAGAAGCGGGATGAGGTGCTGGCGGAGGCCAGCGGCGAGGCGTCACGGTTAATAGCTCGCGCCCAGGAGGAGGTGGAGACGCGGCTGAAGGAGAAGGAGGTAGTGAAAGCGGCGGAGGAGAGGGCGCGGCAGCTCCTGGCCCAGGCGCAGGCACGGGTGGATGAGCTTGCGCGGGAGGCGGAGGCGCAGGCGGCGGCGCGGCTGGACGACGCGCAGGCGGAGGCGCGGGAGCAGATGCGGGAGGCCGACGTCTACGCCATGCAGACGCTGAAGAAGTTGGAGACGGAGCTGAACGAGTTCATCGCGACGGCGCAGCGGGGGATAGAGACGCTGGAGAAGCGAGCGACGGAGCGGCCGGGCTAGCCGCTCGCGGGGCCGTCGACCGCAGGCTCTTCGGTGTCGTCGGGGGGCTCGAAGAGGGCCTGGAGGGCGTCCAGGGCGCGGGCGAGTCCCTGGCGCTGGTAGGCGGGCCAGACGAAGCGGGCGGCCAGCCAGCCGCGCAGGCCGTGGCCGGCGGCGGTGGCGGACAGCGTCACGTCTGTGTGGTCGTCGTCGATGGTCTCCAGGCGGAACGACTGCGACTCGAGAGTGATGAGGTAGGCCTGCTCTTGCGGGTCGTATTTGAGGGGTGCGAAGGCGATGTACTCCTCGGGGGACCACTCGCTGATGCGGAAGTCGTGGGCGAGGCCGTCCTCGGTGTGGGCGCGGAAGGTCGTGTCCACGCCCTGGCGCTGGGAGGAGAGGTATTCCACGCGCTGCCAGACCTGGTTCCAGCGGGCGGCGGCCTCCAGGTCGGTAATAGCGGCCCAGACATCGGTTCGGGAGGCTGCGATGAGGCGGGACTCGGATGTGGTTGGCATAGCGCTACCTCAACGTGTCATGCTCAGCCGAGCAAGGCGGAGGGTGCGGGGACGTGGCAGTAGTTGGCCTGCGGGAACGGTGCGGTAGCCCCTCCGCAGATTCTTCGCGGCCATTGTCATGCCGCGAGCGAGGGTGGACGCCGCTCAGAATGACAGCGCGTGGCGGGGCCGGGATGAGGCTGGACTCAGATGTGGTGGGCATGGCTTCGGCGGCAGTCAGAAGCGAGATGTGCGACTTTCTGGTGGGCTGATTCTAGCACGCGGCTTGGTGGGTGGCGAGGTGGGGTTCGCGGCTGCATCTCTCCCTACCGCACGACGACGTTGACCAGCTTGCCGGGGACGTAGATGACCTTGGCGACCTGGTTCCGGTCGGTGAACTTCTGGACGCGGGGGCTGGCCAGGGCCAGCTCTTTGGCGCGGCCCTCGTCGATGTCGGCGGGCGCCTGGATGCGGTCGCGGAGCTTGCCGTTGACCTGAACGACGAGGGTGATCTCCTCCTCGCGGGCGAGATCGGGGTCCCAGGCGGGCCAGGGCTGGGTGTGGATGCTGTAGGGGCGGCCGGTGCGCACCCACAGCTCCTCGCTGATGTGGGGGGCCAGGGGCGCAAGCAAGAGCAGCAGCGACTGAATGGCCTCGTTCCAGGCGTCGCGGTCGACGGGGCCGGCGTCGCGCTGGCGGATGAGGCCGTTGGTCAACTCCATAAGGGCGGCCAAGAGGGTGTTGAAGCGGAACCGCTCCATGTCATCGGTCACCCTGCGTATCGTCTGGTGGGTGAGGCGTCGCAGGTCGCGGATGGCCTCGGCGGGGGCCGCATCGAAGGCCGGCTCGCTGAGGACGAGGCCCCAGAGGCGGTTGAGCCAGCGCCAGATGCCGGCGATGCCTTCGATGCCGAAGGGGCCGCCCTCGTCCCAGGGGCCGATGAACATGAGGTAGCAGCGGAAGGTGTCGGCGCCGTAGCGGGCGACGTAGTCGCCGGGGGCGACGACGTTGCCACGCGACTTGGACATGCGCTGGCCGTCGGGCCCGAGGATCTGGCCCTGGTTGAATAGGCGGAGGAAGGGCTCGTCGCCCTCAACTAGGCGCAGGTCGCGGGCGACCTTCCAGAAGAAGCGGGCGTAGAGCAGGTGCATGACGGCGTGCTCGGCGCCGCCGGTGTACTGGTCGACGGGGAGCCACTTGTCGACGCGCTGGGGGTCGAAGGGGGCTGCCTCGTAGTGCGGGCTGAGGTAGCGGATGAAATACCAGTTAGAGTCCATGAAGGTGTCCATGGTATCGGTCTCGCGGCGGGCGGGGCCGTCGCAGAGGGGGCAGTCGGCGTGGGCGAACCCTTCATGAGCGGCGAGGGGCGACTGGCCGGTGGGCTTGAACTCGGCGTCCTCCGGGAGCAGGACGGGGAGCTGGTCCTCAGGTACGGGGACGATGCCGCACTTGTGGCAGTGGATGATGGGGATGGGGGTGCCCCAGTAGCGCTGGCGGGAGATGAGCCAGTCGCGGATGCGATAGGAGACGGTGCGCTGTCCCCAGCCCTTGGATTCGACATAATCCGCGATGGCCTCCGCGCCCTGTTCATTTGGCAGGCCGTTGAACTGACCGGAGTTCACCATGAGGCCGGGATCGAGGTAGGCTCGATCCAGGGGTTCGCCGTCCCAGTCAGGGGGAGCGATGACGACGGGGATGGGGATGCCGTACTGCCGGGCGAACTCGAAGTCGCGGTCATCGTGGGCGGGTACCCCCATGACAGCGCCGGTGCCGTACCAAAGGAGGGCATAGTCGGCGATCCAGATGGGGACGTCCTGGCCGGAAAGCAGGTTCTTGCAGTAGGCGCCGGTGAAGACCCCAGTCTTCTGTCGCTCCGTGGAGAGGCGCTCGATTTCGGTCTGGCGGCGGGCCTGCTCGACGTAGGCGTCGACTTCGGCACGGCGGTCGGGGGTGGTGATGAGAGGAACGAGGGGGTGCTCCGGGGCCAAAACCATGAAGGTGACGCCGAAGATAGTGTCCGCGCGCGTAGTAAAAACGCGCAGCTCCTTCTTTTCCGCGCCGGGGACATCTAGGCCGAAGGCGATCTCCACGCCCTCGGAGCGGCCGATCCAATTGCGCTGCATGGTAACGACGCGCTCCGGCCAGTCGATGCCGGAGAAGTCGAGGAGCTGGTCGGCGTAGTCGGTGATGCGGAAGAACCACTGCTCCAGGTCGCGGTGGGTAACGGCGGTGTCGCAGCGCTCGCAGGTGCCGTCGGGGAGTACCTGCTCGTTGGCGAGGACGGTCTGGCAGGAGGGGCACCAGTTGGCGGGGGCGAGGGCGCGGTAGGCGAGGCCCTTCTCGTAGAGCCTGAGGAAGAACCACTGATTCCAGCGGTAGTATTCGGGGTCGGAGGTAATGACCTCGCTGGTCCAGTCGAACATGGTGCCCATGCTCTTGATCTGGCGGCGCATGCGGTCGATGTTGTCGTATGTCCACTTGTGGGGGTGGATGCCCTGCTTGATGGCGGCGTTCTCGGCGGGGAGGCCGAAGGCGTCGAAGCCGATGGGGTAGAAGACGTTGAGGCCGCGCATGCGTCGGTAGCGGGCGGCCGCGTCCGAGGGGGTCATGGGGTACCAGTGGCCGACGTGGATATCGCCGGAGGTGTAGGGGAGCATGGTGAGGAAGTAGAACTTCCGGCGGTCGTCGTCGGGGGTATGGTAAAGGCCGTCGGCCTCCCACTTCTGCTGCCACTTCTGCTCGATATCGGCGGGGTTGTAGCGCTCAGTCATCCTGGTCTTTCTTTCGCTGTCGCTCAATCTCGTCAAGGTGGCTGGAGGTGATGGCTTGCTCCAGTTCCTCGCTGAGTTCGCGGGTGCGGCGGCGAATCGCGTCGTCGACGCGACGGGTCATGGGCCGCGCCTCCAGAACGACGAAGACGAGGACCGTGCCGAGGCCGCCGACCAAGTAGAGTTCGCGGCCGATGGCCATGCCGATGGCGGCGGAGGCCCAGATGGTGGCGGCCGTGGTGATGCCGCGCACGGTGTAGCCCTCTCGGAAGATGACACCGGCTCCGAGGAAGCCGATGCCGGTGACGATGCCGGCGGCGACGCGGTCATCGCCGCCGAGGATTTGGGAGACGTCGGTGAAGAGCATGGAGCCCATGGCGATGAGAGCCATGGTACGGATGCCGGCGGGGTAGCCGCGCAACTCGCGCTCCAGGCCGATAAGGCCGCCCAGGACGGCGGCGAAGGCGAGACGGCCGAGGATGGCGAACTCGTCACCGATTGTCATGGGCCGGTCTCCCCATGGTGTCTGCGTCGGTTGTGATTCCCATTGCCTCCTTTGGAACCAGCGAGCCCCCGGTCCAGGGACGGAGGCTCGAATATTGAAAATTCCTCCGCCCCAGGGACGGAGGAATTGGGCTCCGCGGTACCACCCTGATTGTCGCCTGAGGCGACCGCTTAGTGACGCTGTAACGGGCGCGCCCGGCGCCGGCTACCCGCACGGGTTCACCGGCGCGGCTCCGGGGCGAGTTCAGGCCCGCTTGCCAGCTCGCACCGTCCGCTGGCTCTCTGAGGGTGGGCCCTAATGCTCCCCTTCGCCGCCTTTGCCTGTCGCAAAAAGAAACTGGTGGAGCTGAGGGGATTCGAACCCCTGACCTCCTCAATGCCATTGAGGCGCTCTCCCAGCTGAGCTACAGCCCCTGCCTGACGTATAGTAGCAGAACGGTTGGTTCGCCGACAAGGATGCGGTTGGTGGCGAAGGGCGGTCCGGTTGACAGCGCGGACGGTTGCCATCGATGATACCTGTCGGCCGAGCCGGCGGATCAGGCTTTCCGAATACAAGGGGGACGCGATGATGCCTCTGGAGGGAATACGGGTGCTGGACCTGACGCGGCTGGCGCCTGGGCCCTTTTGCACGATGCTGTTGGGGGATTTGGGCGCCGACGTCATCGTGGTGGAGGAGGCGCCGGGTGCGGGACGACGGTTTGACATCGGCATGAGCCAGCGGGCGCAGGCGTTCAACGCCCTGGGCCGCAACAAACGGTCGGTTGGCCTCGATCTCAAGAACGAGCGGGCGCAGAAGGTGTTCTATCGCCTGCTGGAGGGGGC
>CAYFYG010000006.1:0-3017 GCA_964347225.1 uncultured Dehalococcoidia bacterium
GGCCAAGCCGGAGATCGCTGACCTTGTGCTGGAGCGACTGCGCGATTGGGGCGATCCAGCCGTCGGCTGTCCCGAGCCGGTGAAAGACGGCCTGCGCACCCGCGCCTTCGTCAAGATCCAGGAGGGGTGCAACGAGGTCTGTGCTTTCTGCATCGTGCCCCGCACGCGCGGCCGCGAGCGCAGCAGGACAGTCGAGGAGGTGGTCCAGGAGGTACTGTCCCGCCAACGCGAGGGGGTGCAGGAGGTGGTGCTCACCGGCACCCAATTGGGGAACTACGGGCGCGACCTCGGCTGGGTCGAACAAGGGCCACGCCGCCTCCTGGAATCGTTGCTGGACCGCACCGAGGTGCCGCGCATCCGCTTGTCTTCCCTCCAGGCCTTGGACATCTCGACCGAACTGCTGGCATTGTGGCGCGACGCCCGCGTCTGCCCCCACCTCCACCTCCCACTCCAGAGCGGGTCCGACCCGGTCCTGCGACGCATGCGCCGCCGCTATACGGCGCAACAGTTCCGCCGCGCCGTTGACCTGGTCCGCGAGGAGGTGCCCGACGCGACGATCACCACCGATGTCATCGCCGGCTTCCCCGGGGAGACGGACGCCGACTTCGAGGCGACGTACGGCCTATGCAGGCAGATCGGCTTTGCCGCCATACACGCGTTCCCATACTCCCGCCGACCCGGCACCGCCGCGAACCTAATGCGGGACCAGGTGCCGATGTCTGTCCGCCGCCAGCGGTTGGAGCGGCTGTTGGCGCTGAGCGAAGATTCCGGCCAGGCGTTCCGCCGTCGCTGCCTGGGCCGGGTGATGCCTGTCCTCTGGGAAGAGCGCAGAGGCGGCTGGTGGCGGGGATTGACCGCCAACTACCTGCGCGTTTACACTCGCGCCGACGGCGACCTGAGTAACAGGCTCTTGTACACGCGACTACTCGCTCTCCATGACGAGGGCCTGAGGGGGGAACCGGTCGGAGCACCCGAGGCATGAGCGAGACCAACCGCACCGTCATCGTTCTCCTGGCCGCCCTGTGCATCGTGCTCATGGCGGTGGTCATCTTCGCTGCCTGGGCCGCCGACGTGGAGACCGTGGAGCGCCTGGACAACTTCGTCCAGTACCTGGACGATCACCGCGACAACGCGTCCCGCCTGATCCTCACCCTGGGTGCTTCGCTGCTTATCATCCTAGCGCTTCTGGTGATCATAGCGGAGTTGGCGCCGGAGGAAGAGGCACAGGAGATCAGGGTGGAGCAGGCCGGCGCCACCACCATCGTCCCCGCCGAGCCGCTGCGGCTGCGCCTCGAGGAGGCCCTGACGGCGATGTCTCAAGTCACCACCGCCAGGGCCCGCGTGTTCTCCCGCGATAGGGGCATCGCCATGAAGCTGAACCTGACGGTCACGCCCGGTACCAACATAGGGGGGGTCACGCAGGAAGCATCCCGGGTGGTTATGGAGACGCTTGAGGCCGACCTGGGTCTGCCGGTCTCTGCGCCGCCCACCGTGCGCATCACCTTCGGCCCGTCCAAGGTGGAGCCAGTGGCCTCCTCCGTGACCCGGGCGCCGGAGCCGCCTCCCCCGCCGACGGCAGGGCCGGAGACGCCTCTCTCGGGCGAGCCACCGGCCTCGCCAGGCGGCCTACCCCCCAGCCAGACCGCCGAAGAGGAAGAGCCAGCGCAGCCCCCGTCGCCAGCACCCGACCCGGAAGCACCCCCCACCGGGGACAGCGCGCCGGAAGACCAGACGCAGCAGCAGTAGTCGTTACCAGCCATGTCCACAGGTGAGGCCTTTGACAGGCTCAAGCTCATCGTGGAGAGCGTGCTGTTCGTGGCCGACGAGCCGGTGGAGGTGAATGCCCTGGCCCGCATCGCCGAGGCCGGGGTGGAGGAGGTGCAACAGGCCATCGACGACCTGGCGGCGGAGTGCCACCGCCGCGGCGTGCGCGTGCAGCGGACGGAGGCGGCGGTGCAGATGGTCACAGCACCGGAGGCCACGCTCTACGTGGAGCGCTTCCTGGGCGTGGACGAGGACCACCGCCTCTCGCACGCCGCCCTGGAGACGCTGGCCATCATCGCCTACAAGCAGCCCATCACCCGCCAAGCGATTGAGGCAATCCGCGGCGTCAACTGCGACCGTGCCCTAGCCTCCCTCCGGGCCCGCGGCCTCGTGACCGAGGTCGGTCGCGCCCAAACGGTTGGCCGGCCCTATCTCTTCGGCACCACGTTCCGCTTCCTGGAGTACTTTGGCCTGGAGAAGCCGGAAGACTTGCCGCCGCTGGGGGACCTGCCCGCCGAAGAGTGACATGAGCATGACCGTGGGCCTCTGCCGCGTCTGGCTGCGGCTGCCGGAGAACCACTCGCTGAAGGAGAAGCGGAAGGTGGTCAAGTCGCTGGTGGCGCGGCTCCACAACAAGTTCAACGTGGCGGCAGCGGAGGTGGACGACCACGACCGCTGGCAGATGGCGTCGTTGGGCATCACGTGCGTCACCACCAGCGAGAGCCACGCCCACCAGATGATGTCCAGAGTTATCGCCTTCATCCGCAGCGAGCGGCCGGACGCGGAGATGGTGGACTACAGCACGGAGGTGATCCACGGGCCGGGGCCGCTGGCAGGCTAGGCCGTCGTCATAGGGCGGCGCCAGCGCGGCCTCTTCACCCCGCGCAGATAGCGATCGAAGAACGCCAGCACGCGTTCCATGTACTCCTCCGGATGGTCGAGGCGGCCGACCGCGTGGTCGGAGCCGGGAGCCGTCCACGTCTCCTTGGGTTCCCCAGCGGCCTCGAACAGCTCCACCGGCTGCTCGTGGGGGATGTAGCTATCCCTCTCGCCGTGGATGAGCAGCAGCGGCCGCGGCGAAAGCTGCCCCACGTAGTCAACGGGGCGCAGCCGCCGTAGGCGCCCGCCAGCCACCAGTTCACCGATGAGCACACTGAGCCAGCCGAAGGGCACCAACAAGGGGACAGGCGCGAAGTCCGGGATCTTCTTGCGCATCACGCCCTCCAAGTCGGCGAAGGAGGAGTCCGCAACCA
>CAYFYG010000007.1:0-14358 GCA_964347225.1 uncultured Dehalococcoidia bacterium
GCCGTCGCCCCGAAGAACAGCCCTGCGATGAGGAATACTAGCGGGGTCAGCCCCAGCGCGTAGAGCGCGGTGACCCCCAAAGCGTAGTAGATGGACGAGCCGACGTTGCCGTAAGCGGCGCTGAATAGCCCAGGCACCCCCAACACCCGGTGCAGCGCCAAGCGCCGCGGCCGCGGCCGGCGCAGGAAGACATCCCCCGGCCGGCGACCGCGGCGGATCTCGGACGCGTTCGGCCCCTCTGTCAACTCTGCCACTACGGGGAATGCGGGACCCTGGCCATTGACGCTAGGCTAGCACGACCAAGCAGCTCGGGCTATCCGTCCCCGGCTTCCGCGTCCCTAGTCTCCCCCGTCTGCAGGTGTCGCCTCCGGCGCAGGCGTCGGCGAAACCTCAGGCGTCTCAGTGGCGATGGGTGTCGGTGTCGGCGAGGGCTCTGGCTCAGGCGTGGGCGTGGGCGCGGGGGTAGGCTCCGGCGTCGGGCTAGGTGTCGAGATGGTGCGGGTCGGGAACTTGGGGACGCTGGGCGTGGGCGTCGGCGTGGAGCTCGATCCGTCGCCGTCAGCCTTCGGCGCCTGACAGGTCCCCGGCTTCGTGGGTTTCTCGCCCTTCACGAAGACCTCCGTCCGCCCACCGCACTTGGCGGTCACGACGGTGTCCGGTACCTCGAACTGGGCCTTGGGAATCTCCAAGTACTCGTGAGCAGCTTCCATGAACGTCTTCCAGATAGGGCCGGCCCCAGCGGAGCTGAAAGCGTTGTTGGCCATCGGCGTATTGTCGGCGTTGCCCATCCACACATCCACCACTAGGCCCTCCGGCGGCGACGAGTACCCCAGCACCACGTTGTCCCGGAAGTCCTCGCTGGTCCCGGTCTTGGACGCGGCCGGCCAGCCGAAGGTAAGCCGACTCCAGCGGATCGCATCTTTGGACAGGATGTCCGTAACCATATAGGCGTGCTCGGGGTTCACTACCTGCCGCTCCTCCGGTCCTTCGAACTCATACAGGACGTTCCCGTTCGCCTCCTCGATGCGCAGCACGGACACCGGGTCTAGCTCGCGGAAGCCATCCGGCAGGTCCTCCACCGTGGACATGCCGTACATCTTGCCGTTGTTGGCCAGCACGCTGAAGGCGTAGGCCTGATCCAGCATCTTCACCTCACAGGAGCCCAGGGTGATGGTCGGCCCACAGTCGTTGCGCTGCAGATCCGTGATCCCCATGCGGTGCGCCGTCTTCTGGTACTCCGTGATGCCCACCTCCATCACCGTGTTCACCGCCGGCACGTTTACCGACTGCGAAAGCGCCTTGCGGACGGTGATGTTGCCCAGGTGGGTGAAGTTCCAGTTGTTCACAGCCCGCTGGTAGCCACCCACATCCAGCTTCAGCGGCGCGTCTCGCACGATAGTTGAGGGCACCCATCCTTGCTCGAACGCCGTCAGGTAGGTGAACGGCTTCATAGACGAGCCGTGCGAGCGCGGGGCGGAGATCATGTCCACCTGCCCCTCGATGTCCTCACGGAAGAAGTCGCGGCTGCCCACGTAGGCCAGGATCTCCCCGGTACCGGTGCGGAGGGCCACTAGGGCCCCGTTGTGTCCGCCGAACCGATCCTCATTCTGGCTGATGATCCCGTCTACTATCGCCTCGCCCCTACGCTGGAGACCCATGTCCACGGAGGTCGTTATGCGTAGGCCACCTTGGTACACGACCTTTTCGCAGGACAACCTGCCGGGAGCACGGAACATCCCTTTCTCGCACATCTTGCGCACCTGATCTTGCACGTAGAACACGAAGTGGGGGGCCTTGATGTGGAAGCTGGACGTGCCGTACGTCAGCTCTTCGGCCGCCGCCTCGTCCGCCTCAGACTGGGTGATGTAGCCATGTTTCACCATCAGATCCAGCACTTCCCGCTGCCGTGCCTTCGCCCGCTCCAGGTTGTCGGGCACCACCGGGGTGTAGCGGCCGGGCGCCTGCGGTATGCCCGCCAGCATCGCCGCCTGGGCAAGCGTCAGGTCCTGGGCGGCAACGTCAAAGTAGCGCTGGGCGGCCGCCTCCACGCCGTAGGCGAAGTTCCCATAGTATATCTGGTTCAGGTACCATTCCAGGATCTGATCGTCGGAGTAGTCGCGCTTCAGCTCCAGGGCGATCACCGTCTCCTTGACCTTGCGTTCGATGCGCCGGTCAAACCGCTTCTCCGGCTCGATGTAGACGTTCTTCACGAGCTGCTGGGTGATCGAGCTGCCACCGCTGCCCTCGAACCAGCCCGGGCCGAAGGGAGTGAGGTTCTCCATGACCGCCCGGGCCAGCCCCTTGAAGTTGACGCCAGGGTTGCTGTAGAAGCTGGCGTCCTCCGTGGAAACGGTGGCATCGATCATGTGCCGCGATATCCCCTCCAGGGGCACCGGATCGCGCAAGCCGCCCAGGGGATCGATGTACTCGTACAAGTACTCACCGTTACGGTCATAGGCGATGCTGGTGCCGATGGCGGAGTTGACGATGGCTTCTTCCGGAGGCAAGAGGTCGTGGGCGTAGCTGCGGTAAATGAGGAATCCCAGCACGCCGACGGTCACCAGGCCGCCCAGAAAGGCGACGACCGCGATGCTCAGCAGCCAGTGCAAGCGGGAGCGCACCAGACGGGTGCGCTGGGAGGCCGCCCGCTTCACGCGGTTTCGCCTGTACCTGTAAACCCGTGCCACAGAGAGATCAGACCTTCTCTAGTACAACGAAGTGCGATAGGCCAAAGATTCGCAACGGGGTCCGCTCCACCGGCTGCAGCACAGACCGCAGCACTCGTCCCAGCACCCGGTGCCGCCCCGCCACGTGGTCGAATCCGGGGAACACATAGGTGTGCATCCGCTCCTTGAGGCCGGCTCGGCGGAACAGCCGCCGCAGGTCCCCGCGCGTATACGCCCTCGCATGAGGCACCAACCGGTCGCGGGCGGCGTCCGGCAGCCAGTTCACCAGCGGCACGTTCCCGAATACATAACGCCTCCCCAGGAACACACCATGCGTCTCGAACGGGTACAACCGGTTGGGGCAGAAGATCACAGCCCTGCCATCAGGCCTCAGCACGCGCCGCAGCTCCCGCAGCGTCGCCAGGTCATCCGTCACATGTTCGATGACCTCATGCAGCAGCACCACATCGAAGGTGTCGTCTGCGAAGGGCAGGTGCTCGCCCAGGGAGAGTGCCAGGTTGCACATCTGCTCCGCCCCCTGATGCACACGCTCTGCATCGACGTCCACCCCGAAGACATCCGCCGAGAACTCGCGCAGCCTCCTGACGAACTCCCCCACCCCACAGCCGACATCCAGGATGCGCTTCCTCTCCAGCGGCACCTCTCTTCGCAGCATCTCCAACCGCCGCTCCAGCCCGCGCGTCCATACCTGGCTGGGATGCCCTAGAAAAGCCCTCTTATCCGCCGTCTCCACCGTCTCCTGCTCGCTCACTGCAATCCATCGTATCGGTTGAACAGGCCGGCGCTTCAACACCGGCCTTTCTGTAAAACGTCACGCTGCTATAATGGTTTCCAACCTAACGCACATCGACCGCAGGAGGGTTCCCCTTGCCTCTCACCCCGGAAGAGGTCAGACACATCGCCCGCCTGGCCCGCGTCGGCCTCAGCGAGGACGACGTGACCCGCTTCCAGGACCAGCTCTCCCAGATCCTCGACTACTTCCAGCGCCTTCAGGAAGTGGACACGGAGAACGTACTGCCCACAGCCCACACCCTGGCCATGCACAACGTCATGCGGGACGATGAGCCCAAGCCCTCCTTCGACAAAGAGGAGATCCTGGCCAACGCCCCCCAGCGTGAGGAGGACCTCTTCCGCGTTCGCGCAGTGTTGGAATGACATCCGACCCCCTCCACTGGCTTGCCGTCCACGAGGCCGCTGACCTCCTTGCCCGCCGCGAGGTGTCATCGGTGGAACTCACCCGCGCCGCCCTGGAGCGGATCGCCGCCCTCGATGATCGCATCCACGCCTTCCTGGCCCTCACCGAGGAGGAGGCGCTGGCCCAAGCCCGGGTCGCCGACCAGCGCATCGCCGCGGGGAAGGCCGGTCCCCTCACCGGCATCCCGGCGGCCATCAAGGACGTGATCTGCACCAAGGGCGTCCGCACCACCTGCGGCTCCCACATCCTCGAGAACTTCGTGCCTCCCTATGATGCCTTTGTGATCGAGCGCCTCACGGAAGCCGGGTTCGTGATGGTAGGCAAGGTCAATATGGACGAGTTTGCCATGGGCTCCTCCGGCGAGAACTCCGCCTTCGGCACCACCGCCAACCCCTGGGCTCTGGACCGCGTCCCCGGCGGCTCCTCCTCCGGCTCCGCCGCCGCCGTCGCCGCTGGCATGGCCCCCTACGCCCTCGGCTCCGATACGGGCGGCTCCATCCGTCAGCCCGCCTCCCTCACCGGCGTCGTCGGCCTCAAGCCCACCTACGGCCGCGTCTCCCGCTTCGGCCTCGTCGCCTTCGGCTCCTCTCTGGACCAGATCGGCCCCCTCACGCGCTCCGTCCGCGACGCCGCCCTCGTCTTCGAGGCGATAGCCGGCCATGACCCCCGCGACGCCACCTCCGCTCCCATGGACGTGCCCGCCGTCACCGACGCCCTCACCCCTGACTTGCGCGGCCTGCGCATCGGCGTCCCCCGCGAGTACTTCGTCGAAGGGATGGACGAAGACGTCCGCCAGGCTGTCGACGCCGCCATCGCCGTGATGGAGCGCGTCGGCGCCGAGGTGGATCGCGACGTCTCCCTCCCATCCACCGACCACGCCCTCGCAGTCTACTACATCATCGCCCCTTCCGAGGCTTCCGCGAACCTGGCGCGCTACGACGGCGTCAAGTACGGCTACTCCTACAGCGAGGGCGAGAGCATGTGGGACAACATGGAGAAGACCCGCCAGTTCGGCTTCGGTGATGAGGTGAAGCGGCGCATCATGCTGGGCACCTACGCCCTCTCGGCCGGCTACTACGATGCCTACTACCTGAAGGCTCAGAAGGTGCGCACCCTCATCCGCCGTGAGTTCGACGCCGCTTTCCAGGACCACGACGTCCTGGTGGCGCCGGTCTCGCCCACACCGGCCTTCAAGCTTGGTGAGAAGGTGGACGATCCCCTCCAGATGTACCTCAGCGACGTCTGCACCATCCCCGTCAACATCGCCGGACTGCCGGGCATCTCTATCCCCTGCGGCTTCAGCCAGAGCGCGGACGGCGCCAAGCTCCCCATTGGCGTCCAGGTGCTCGCCAAGCCGTTCGACGAGCCCACCCTGTTTCGCGTTGCCTACGCCTACGAGCAGGCCACCGACTGGCACAAGCAGCACCCGGAGCCGTAGGGGCGTGATCCACCTGCCCCCCGTCCCGCAAATCCCGGCCACCGTCTCCAACGATGATTGACCTGGGAGACATCCTCAAGGCCCGTCAGTCCATCGCGGGGCAGCTCCACCGAACGCCAATGCTCTCCTCCAGCGTTCTGGGGAAGGAAACGGGTACGGAACTCTATCTTAAGGCCGAGCTCTTCCAGAAGACCGGCTCCTTCAAGCCTCGAGGGGCACTCAACAAGCTGCGGCAGTTGACCGATGAGGAGAAGGAGCGCGGCGTCATCACTATCTCTTCGGGTAACCACGCCCAGGGGCTCGCCTACGCTTCCTCCATGCTGGGAACTGCTGCCACCGTGGTCATGCCTGCAGCGACACCCGACCACAAGATACAGGCGGCATGGGGCTATGGTGCTGAGGTCATCCTGCACGGCACAGCACAAGACCTTGCGGCCAAGTGCGAGGAGGTCCAGAAAGCGCGAAACTTGACCTTGGTCCACCCCTTCGACGACCCTCTTGTCATCGCTGGTCAGGGTACCCTCGGATTGGAGGTGTTGGAGGATGTCCCCGAGCCTGACGTGGTGTTCGTCGCCATTGGAGGCGGCGGCCTGATATCCGGCGTAGCCACTGCAATCAAATCACAGCGGCCCCAGGTGAAAGTGATCGGCGTGGAGCCCACAGGCGCAGCCACCATGTACCACAGCCTCCGGCAGGGCACGCCGGCGCCTCTGGACACCACGGACACTATCGCGGAAGGGCTGGCCGCCCCCTTCGTGGGACGGTTGAACCTGGATCATGTGCAGGAGTACGTGGACGACATCGTACTGGTCTCCGACGACGAGATGGTGGAAGCGCTGCGAATGCTTCTCGAGCGGTGCAAGGTACTGACGGAGCCTGCCGGGGCGGCGGGATTTGCGGCGCTTCTGTTTAGAAAGGTTCGCATACCCCGTGGGGCACGGGTGGTGTGTGTGCTGGGCGGAGGAAACGTGGATGCTCAGCGCCTGAAGGAGTTCGTGTGACCGGCCGAACTGATCCTGCCCGCACCGTCGCCGACATCCCGACTCCCGCGCTGCTGGTGGACGTACCCGCCATGGAGCGCAACATCCGCCGCATGGCGGAGTTCTTCGCCGAGGGGCCGTGCAAGCTACGGCCCCACTTCAAGGCCCACAAGACCCCGGAGATCGCCCGCCGCCAGCTCGCCGCCGGCTCCTGCACCGGCCTCACCTGCGCCACCGTTGCCGAGGCCGAAGTCGCGGCCGACTTCTGCGACGACATCCTCATCGCCAACCAGGTCCTCGGCCCCGGCAAGGCGGCCCGCGTCGCCGCCCTCGCTAGGCGCATCGACATTACGGTCGCTGTCGACTCCACCATCGGACTCGAGGAGATCGCCGCCACTGCCGCCAGCGACGCCGATGTCACCATTGGCATCCTCGTTGAAGTTGCCGCCGGCTTCCGCTGCGGCGTCCGTCCGGGCGAGGAGGCGCTGGCCCTGGCCCGTACGGTCGCCGAGACGAAGGGGCTCGCCCTCCGCGGCGTGATGGGGTATGAGGGCCACGTCGTCGGTATCGAGGACCGCGCCCAGCGCGAGGCCGCCGCCCGACAGGCCATGGAGCGGGTTCTCTCAAGCGTTCAGCTGATCCGCGATGCCGGCCTCCCGTGCGACATCGTCAGCGCCGGCTCCACGGCCACCTTCGACATCACTGGTCGCCTCGATGGCGTCACGGAGATTCAGGCTGGCTCCTATGTCCTCATGGACACTGACTACGCCAAGCTCGACATCCCCTTCGAGCGGGCCTTCTCCGTTCTCGGCACCGTCCTCAGCCGTCCCAACCCCGCCCTCTGCATCGCCGATTCCGGCCACAAGTCATGCACGATGGACCACGGCTATCCCCTCGTCAGGAACCTCAAGGACGCCAGGGTGATCTTCCTCAGCGACGAGCACGCGTTGATCACCGTACGCCCGGACTCCGGTGTCGCGCCCGGCGACCCCATCCAGCTCTGGCCCTCCCACGTCGATCCCACCATCAACCTCCACGACGTGCTGTACGCCGTTGACGGCGAAACCGTCATCGATGTCTGGTCGGTTTCCGCCCGGGGCTACCCCGAGCCGCGGAGGCAGCAGGTGTAGCCGGAGGTTGTCTCTCACGCCAACGAACCATCACAATGGGTACGAGCCGCACTATGAGCGAGATGAGCCCTAGCTACACGGTAGAGACACTGGAGCGATACGCCCGCTTCCTTCAGCGAACCAAGGAGATGGGCGTCGTTGGGCACCGCGGCGGCCTCAAGGCCACCCGCGACCTGCTCCAGATGTGCGACCTCCAGGCCGGTCAGCGCATCCTGGAGGTCGGCTGCGGCAGCGGCCACACCGCCTGCACCGTTGCCAAGGAGCACCGAGCCTTCGTCGTGGCCGTCGACCTGGAGTCCCACCTGCTGGAGCGCACCCGCGAGCGCGCCGGCTCCATGCGCGTCGCCGACAGCATCGCGCTGGCCCGGACGGATGCCCGCCGCCTGCCCTTCGCCGATGCCTCCTTCAGCGGCGTGGTCTGCGAGTCCGTGCTCGCCTTCCTGGAGGACAAGGCCGCCGCCATGAAGGAGTTCTGCCGTGTCCTCGAGCCCGGAGGCTTCCTCGTCAACAACGAGGTCACCTTTCTGAAGCCCCCGCCCGGCGACTTCCTGGCCGCCATTCGCAGTGCCGCTCCTAAGGCGCCGGGTGCCCTGGCCATTCCGGTGAACCCTCAGGACCACCAGCGACTGCTAGAGGAGGCTGGCTTCGTCTCCGTGCAAATCGAGACCGGCGACGTGTCCGTAAGGCAGGACATGCTTGAACAGATGCAGGTCGACGGCTTCCGCGCCCTGAAGCCCTTCTTCGCCTCCATTTTCGACCGCGAGATGCGTAACTCCGTCTACAAGCGGGAGATGAGGGAGGCCCAGCGCACGTTCGACGAGCACACCGGCTACGGCCTCTACCACGCCCGCAAGCTGGCCGAGGGCTCAGCGAGGCCTTAGCAAGAGCCAGACACCCCCATGTCGCCAACACCCTCCCCCCTCGTCGAAGCCTATGCCGGCACCAGCTACCCCGAACGTCCCCTGCGTGTGTTCTGGCGCGACCGCTGGCGCACCATCTCCGAGGTGGAACACCAGGAGCAGCACCCAGACCGCCGCTGCTTCACGGTGCGGCTCACCCCAGACCGGCAACGGGATGACATCAGGCTGCGCCTCTGCTACCATTACCAAAACGACGCCTGGAGCGTCGAGCCATCCTGAGCCTGTCCTCAGGGCAGTCAATGGATCCCGGACGGGTCATCACATCCACCGGAGGCAACCGCCAAGTGACAGATTCGTATACCATCAAACCCGAGTTCATCTCGGACAGAGTCCGCGCCCTGCCCTCCTCCGGCATCCGTCGCTTCTTCGAACTTATCTCCAACATGGACAAGGTCATCTCCCTGGGCGTGGGTGAGCCCGACTTCGTCACCCCCGAGCGCTTCTCCAAAGCCGCCTTCGACGCCGTCGCCCGGGGCGAGACGCACTACACCTCCAACTATGGCCTGCCCCAACTCCGCGAGGCCGTGTCCGACCACCTGGAAAAGCTCTACGGGATCCGCTACGACCCCCGCAACGAGATCCTCATCACCATCGGCGTGTCAGAGGGTCTCATGCTAGCCCTTCTTTCCGTCCTCAACCCCGGCGACGAACTCCTATGCCCCGACCCCTACTACGTGGCCTACTTGCCCGCCTGCCAGCTGTCCGGCGGCACCTTCGTCCCCGTTGCCACCGGCATGGAGAACAGCTTCCGCGTCAGCGCTCACGACCTGGAAGCCCACTGCTCGGAACGCACCAAGGCCATCCTCCTGGGCTATCCCTCCAACCCCACTGGCACCCAAATGACCCGCGAAGACATGGCCCAAATTGCCGACCTGGCCGCCAGACGCGACCTCGTCGTCATCTCCGACGAGATATACGACCGCCTCTCCTACGGCTTGCCCCACACCTGCTTTCCCTCCCTCCCCGGCATGCGGGAGCGCAGCATCCTCCTCGGCGGCTTTTCCAAAGCCTTTGCTATGACCGGTTGGCGGGTGGGTTGGGCCTGCGCCCCCGCCGACCTACTGGAAGCGATGATGAAGGTCCACCAGTACATCATCATGTCCGCCCCCACCCCATCCCAACACGCCGCCATAGAAGCGATCCGAAACGGGGAGGAGGAAACCCAGCGCATGCTGGCCGACTTCGACGCCCGCCGCCGCCTCATCGTCGCTGGCCTCAACGACATGGGCCTCACGTGCTTCGACCCCCACGGCGCCTTCTACGCCTTCCCCTCCGTTCGCTCCACCGGCCTCGACGACGTCGAGTTCGCCGAGCGGCTACTGCTCAAGGCGAAGGTGGCAGTCATTCCCGGCTCCGCCTTCGGCGACTGCGGCCGCGGCCACGTCCGCTGCTGCTACGCCGCCCCACACCCACTCATCGAAAAGGCGCTGGAACGTATGCGCCGCTTCGTACGCAGCCTGTAGCGCTACACCAGGACCAGCTTCGGTGCCTCCACCGGCTACATGGTTTCCCCCAAACTGTGACTCGCGTCACACCACGCGAACGCCGTGTGCGGTAGACTAGGGCCGCCATGAGCACTGGACATGAGCTACCGCCCGAGTACACCCTGCGAGTCACGACCTCCAGCGGCGACATCACCGTAGTCGCGGAAGAACGCGGCGATGTCGAAGCCCCTGACGACGCGCGCGTAGAGACCCGCAGCGGCGAGGAGCAGATGGAGGAGCGTCCCAGAAAGCGCCATCGCGGCAAGAAGAGGCCACTGCGGTTCCTGCGTCGACTCGTCAAACAGGCCGTCCGCGGCGACATCCTTTACGGCGGGCGCAGCCCAGGCCCCACCCTCGAGATCAGATCACCCCGTGGCGGCTCCCGCGACCTAGAGGTGCGCTGTCCCGTCGGCACTCCCATCTCCGTCGGCACCATCTCCGGCGACGTCCGCCTCCAGGGCGAGCTAGGCCCCGCTACCGTCACCACCACCTCCGGCGACGTCTTCGTTGACCGGGCTACCGCCCTCGACGCCCGCTCCATATCCGGCGACCTAGAGGTGGACAGTTGCTCCGGCCTCTGCCGCCTCATCACCAAGTCCGGCCACATCGACGCCAGCGACACCGGCCCCGCCGAGGCAGACACCGTCTCTGGCTACGTCCGGCTCGGCCGCACCACTGGCGGCGTCACCGTGCGCACTGTCTCCGGCAGCGTGGAGTTGGGCACGGACGGCACGGAACCGGTCAACGTCCGCACCGTCTCCGGCGGCATCACCGTCAAGGTGCCCAAGGAGCGGCTCCCCGCCGCCAAGCTGCGCTCTCTCAGCGGCAAGATCAACTGTGGTTGCCTCCAGGGCTCCGATTTCCCCCTCGAGGTCACATCCGTCTCCGGCAAGATTGAGGTCGAGCCGGAATGAGCCGTAGTGCCTCCGTATCTGTCGCTGCGGCAGAGCGCACCATCATGTTCACCGACCTAGTCGGCTTCACTGAGTTCATCGCGGACCACGGCGACGCGGTCGTCTTGGACCTGCTGGCCGTCCAGGAGCGACTTGTGCGCCAATCCCTCTCGCCGCAGGCGCGCGTCGTCAAGGAGCTCGGCGACGGCCTCATGCTGTCGTTCGACGATCCCTGCGACGCCGTGGCTACCGGGCTCGCCCTCCAGGAGCGATTCGAGGCGGAGGCGGCCAACTCTGATTTCCCCCTCTGGGTGCGGATCGGCTTGCACAGCGGAAGGCCCCTGCCCCGTGGCGACGATTTCGTGGGCAACGACGTCAATATCGCCGCCCGTATCGTCGACATCGCCGCGCCGGGTGAGGTCATCGCCTCTGAAGCTACCGCCCGTCAAGCCGCGGATAGGCTCGAGGGGATAGTCTTCGAGCCCCTGGGCCCGGCTGTCATGAAGGGCATCCCCTCCCCCGTCCCCATCTACCGCGCCCTGCGCGAGGGCCCCACCTGACTGGCGAGACGGCTACCCCCGCCAAGGACGCCCGCGGGCCAGCGATAGCATCTCCTCTAACGCCGCCGGCGCTCCCGCGATCACGCCTTCGCTGTCGATGTTCACGGCACCGCCGTCCCGATCGACGATTGCACCTCCACCCTCCCTCACCTGCACGACACCCGCCGCGACGTCCCACGGGTAGAGGAAGTGATGGAGAAATAGGTCGTAGCGCCCGCAGGCGGCGTAGGCCAGCCCCAGTGTCGCGCTCCCCATTACCCGCACGCTCTGCACCGGCCACATTTCCGCCACCAGCTCCAGCATGCGCGCCGCCCGACCGTCGTCGTAGCCCAGGTCCACACCCACCACGCAATCTCCCAGTCGCTCCGCCGCTGACGCTCGCACAGCCTCACTGTTGACGGTCAGCCCCCGGCCCTTCTCGGCGAAGAACTCCTCGCCGGTCGCTGGGGCGTACGTCAGCCCCAGCAGCGGCTCGCGCCCGTGGCACAGCGCGACGCTGAACGCGAAGTATGGTATCCCCCGCGAGAAGTTGTGCGTCCCGTCCAGCGGGTCCACGACCCACATCCATCCCCCACCCGTCGCCTTCCCGGCTGTCTCCTCAGCCAGCACCTCGTGCTGGGGGTACTCCTCCCGCAGGATCGCCAGCACGGCGCGCTCCGCGGCCAGGTCCGTCTCCGTCAGGAAGTTTCCCCGACCCTTGACCAGCACGTCCTGGCGACCTCCGAAGGCAGCCATGGCGATCCGTCCGGCCTCCCGACCGCAGAGCCGGGCCACGTCCGCTGCCGTCTTGCCGCTGGTCGAGATTGGGAGCTCCGGCATACGGCCGGCTACATCCGCTCCGGCGCGCTCACGCCTATCAGCTTGAGCGCTCGCGCCAACGCCAGCTTCGCCGCCGCTACCAGTTTCAGCCGCGCCTTGGACAGCGCCTCGTCGTCGGACACCACGCGGCACTTCTCATAGAAATCGTGGAACGCCGTCGCCAGGTCCGTGGCGTAGTACGGGAGCTGGTGCGGCTCCAGGCTGAGGGCGACGCTTTCCACCAGCTCGGGGAGTTGGAGCATCTTGCGTATCAACGCCAGCTCCGATTCGTGTGTCAGCAGCGACACGTCGCCGTCGTCGAAGGACGGGATGCGCTCCGCCGCGTGGGCCAGGATCCCGGCGATGCGCGCGTGGGCGTACTGCACGTAGTACACGGGGTTCTCAGAACTCTGCCGCTTGGCCAGTTCGATGTCGAAGTCCATGTGCGAATCAGCGGCCCGCGACACGAAGAAGAAGCGCACCGCGTCCGCCCCCACCTCGTCCACCACCTCCCGCAGCGTGACTATCTCGCCCGCCCGTTTGGACAACCGCACCACCTCCTCACCGCGCTTAAGGGTGACCAGCTGATAGATGATGATCGCCAGCCGCTCCGGGTCCACCCCCAAACTGGCGGTTGCCGCCTTCATCCGCGGCACGTGCCCCTGATGATCGGCGCCCCAGACGTCGATCACCCGCTCAAAGCCGCGGAGCAGGAACTTGTCGTAGTGGTAGGCGACATCAGAGGCGAAGTAGGTGGGCGCTCCCGTGGACCGCACGAGCACGTTGTCCCTCTCGTCTCCCAGTTCCGATGAGGAGAACCACACCGCACCCTCGCGCTCTGTCACGAAGCCGCCCTCCCGCAGGTGCCCCAGCGCCTTCTCGTAAGCGCTGTCGGCGTACAGGGAACGCTCGGAAAACCAGCAATCGTAGCGCACCCCCACCGCCGCCAGTTCCTCCTTAATCACCTCCATCATGCGCTCCACGCCCAGGTCGTGCGCCTCCGCAGGGTAGCTCTCCCCCGGCGGTGCCAGTAGCGAGTCGCCCTTCTCCTCCCTCAACCTCTCGGCCAGGCGGACCATGTACTCGCCGGGGTAGCCCCCTTCCGGTATCTCCACCTGGCGGCCGAATAACTGCTGGTAGCGAGCGTACAATGTCGAGGCGAAAGTCTCCGTCTGGGTGCCAGCGTCATTCACCAGGTACTCACGCTGCACCTGATATCCGGCGGCGGCGAGGACGTTGGCCAGAGTATCACCCAATGCCAGGCCGCGCCCGTTACCCACGTGAATGGGGCCTACGGGGTTTGCCGAGACGTACTCCACCTGTACAGACTGCCCCTGGCCCAAGGGAACGTCCCCGAAGCACTCCCCCTCCCGCAGGATAGCGTCTACTTGGGCCGTCAGCCAGGATGGGGTCAGTCGAAAGTTTACGAACCCCGGTGGCGCCACGTCCACCGAAGCTACGGCCTGATCCACCGCCACGTGCTTGGCGATGACCCCCGCTACCTCCAGAGGACTCATCCGCGCCGAGCGGGCCAGCCGCAGCGCCAGGCTGGAGGCGTAGTCGCCATGCTCCAGCCGCTGCGGACGCTCCAGAGGGGCGTCCGCAACACCCACGGCAGGCAGGTCGCCCGCTCTCTGGGCTTTCCGCACCGCCTCCGATATGAGGCGCTCCAACTCGTGCTTCATCATCGGTCTCCTGGAAGCACCATACCGCCCCGCTTTCGGGGCGGCATTCGCAACCCCAATTCTAGCAGCCCGATCGCGGCGGCGCTAGGACGCCTCCGCCGTAATGCGACCCCACAACTCCCTCACCTGCGCCGCCAGCGCGCGGTGCTCCCGGCGCGCCAGCTCCGGGTCGGCCTCCAGGATACGGGCCGCTTCAGCGCGAGCCTGCTCGATAAGGGCCACATCAGTTAAACGCGCGACCTTGAGATCAGGCAAACCGGACTGGCGCGTGCCGAAGTATTCTCCCGGCCCGCGCAGGCGCAGGTCTTCCTCCGCCAGCTTGAAGCCGTCGTGTGTCGCCTCCATAATCTGCAGCCACTCCTGGGCCTCCTCCGAAGGGTTCTCCGACAGCAGCAGGCAGTAGGCCTGCTCGCTGCTCCGGCGCACCCGACCCCGGAACTGATGAAGTTGGGCTAGGCCGAAGCGGTCGGCACCCTCCACCAGCATCACGGTGGCGTTGGGCACGTCGATCCCCACCTCTACCACCGCCGTCGACACCAATACGTCCAGATCTCCATCCCGGAAGGCCCGCATCACTGCATCCTTCTC
>CAYFYG010000008.1:0-3836 GCA_964347225.1 uncultured Dehalococcoidia bacterium
CATAGCCCGGGCGGCAACCCAAGAGGCTCGCAGAGGACAAGACCATGTCGCTTCCTGAGCTTCTCGCCCTCTCTCTGGCGGTCGCCGTCGGCTACATGACGGCTATCTGGCTTCTCAGCCTCGCACTCCGGAACGCCAGCATCGTGGACGTGTTCTGGGGACTGGGATTCGTCGTACTGGCCCTCGCCTACTTCGCCGGCGGCGATGGCTTCGTCGGCCGCAAGGTGCTAATCACCACCCTGGTGGCCATCTGGGGTCTGCGCCTTTCGCTCCACATCCTCCGCCGCAACTGGGGCAAGGAGGAGGACTACCGCTATCGCGAGTGGCGGGAGCGCGCGGGGAGAAGGTTCTGGTGGAGGAGCTTCTTCCAGGTCTTTCTGCTGCAGGGGATCCTTCTCTGGGTCATCTCTGCGCCTCTACTCGCGGCCCAGTTCTACGAATCGCCCGACAACTTCACCGCCGTTGACATCCTGGGCGCGCTCGTGTGGGGCGTCGGCCTCTACTTCGAAGCCGTAGGCGACTGGCAGTTGGTGCGCTTCAAGTCGGATCCGGCCAACAGAGGGAAGGTGATGAGAACCGGCCTCTGGCGGTACACGCGACACCCCAACTACTTCGGCGACGCGACCGTATGGTGGGGGCTCTTCATCATAGCTGCCTCCACCGGCGAAGGCGCCTGGAGCATCTTCAGCCCAGTGGTGATGACCTTCCTGCTCCTGAGGGTGTCCGGGGTCGCGCTGCTGGAGAGAAGGCAGGCCGAGACGAAGCCGCAGTACAGAGAATACATAGAGAGCACCAGCGCCTTTCTGCCCTGGTTTTCCCGCATGCGTCGCTGATGGCATCCCTCTTGCTGGCACCACGCCGCGTCATATCTGACGGTGCGTACGTTGAGAGAGATCGGCCTGCCTGATCGGCGAACTCCGCGTCCTTCCGTATACACGTTGGAGCGGGCTCAAGTCATACCGGTGCCGCCGGAAGTGGCGTTCGCGTTCTTCGAGGATCCCCAGAACCTTCGCCTCATCACACCTGACTGGCTCGACTTTCGGATCAGCAGCGTACGTGGCACCCCGCTGGACGTCGGGACAACCATCTTCTACCGGATCCGGTGGCTGGGACTCCCGATTACGTGGGTGAGTCGCATAACCGAGTTCGAACGCAACTGCCGCTTCGTCGACGTCCAGATCAGGGGACCGTATCGCTCGTGGCGTCACGAGCATACGTTTGAGGAGCACGACGGGCAGACCTTCATGCGCGACACGGTTCGCTATGAACTCCCGCTAGGTATCCTGGGAAGGATCGCGCATCGAATGCTCGTCAAGCGCCAGCTCGGCGCCATCTTCGACTATCGAGCTTCGCAGATCAGGCGAATCTTCCCGGGCAACGAAGGAGGCAGGCGGTCATGCGAGCCCAGCTGAACGGGACTCGGTTACCTAACCTGCCGTAAGTTGTTAGGCTAGATACGGGCGAAAGCACCCGGAACAGTACAATGCCCGATTTTGTGACAGCGTTTGGAGTCGTGGCGGTCATTCTGACCGTGACAGCCCTTGCCTCCGGCCTCGTCCAGCGGTCGCTGTTGTCGTTTCCACTTGTCTTCCTGACCACTGGGCTAGTGCTCGGCGAGGGTGTGCTCGGCGTGTTCAAGGTGGGAGCGGAGAACCTGAACCTGGAGATCGTGGCAACTCTCACCCTCGCGCTGGTCCTGTTCCTGGATGCGGTCCAGCTCGACACGACGGAACTGGGGAGACGATGGCTGGTCCCCGTGCTCGTGTTGGGTCCTGGCACGGCGCTGATCATCACGCTCGGTGCCACGTCGCTGGCATTGATCCTGGGATTCGGGTGGATTGTCGCGTTCATGGGTGGAGCGATGCTGGCATCTACCGATCCGGTGGTTCTGCGCGAGATCGTCCGGGACGAACGGATCCCGCGCTCGATCCGACAGGTCCTGACCGTCGAGGCCGGCACGAATGATATCGTCGTTCTACCCGTGATCCTCGTGCTGATCGCGGTGGCGCGGGAGGAGGCGGGCGGCGTGGGCGGCTGGCTGGAATTCGCAGCGGAGCTGGCGCTGGTGGGGCCGATCATAGGGCTCGCGATCGGCGGCATTGGTGCATGGCTGATGTCGAGAATCGACTTACGGATGACCGTCCGGCGCGAGTACGAGACGCTCTACGGGATCGGCCTCGTGCTGGCGGCATACACGGCGGCGACGGCGGCGGGCGGAGACGGCTTCCTAGCCGCTTTCGCGGCCGGACTCGGGGTGGTGCTGTTCAACCAGACGCTATGCGACTGCTTCCTCGAGTACGGCGAGATCACCTCCGAGATGGCGATGCTTCTCGCCTTCGTGTTGTTTGGCTCCGTACTATCCGGAATCCTGGATGAGGTCGATGTGCTCCCCGCGCTCGTCGTGGCGGCGATCCTCATCTTCCTGGTCCGACCGGGCGTCCTCGGCGTTGTCCTGGCGCGCGCGAGGATGAGCCTCGAGGCACGCACGTTTGTCAGCTGGTTCGGCCCAAGAGGGCTGAACTCGCTCCTGCTCGCGCTCCTTGCCGTCAACGCGGGGATCGACGACGCCGAGCTGTTGCTCGCGACGGTAGGACTTGTAGTGCTGACGTCGACCGTGATCCACGGCGCCACGGCCACGACGGTCAGCGCCTGGTACGGGCGCCGGGTGGAGAGGGAGACGCTGGCGGAGGAGCGTGAGAGCACGGCGGCTGGCCTGTTCGAACACGACGAAACGGCGGTGCCCCGCATTGCCGTGGACGAACTGAACCGCATGCTGGGCCAGCCCGACCCGCCGATCGTGCTCGATGTCCGCACGCACTCGAGCTACGACCGAGATGGAGCGCAGATACCGCAGAGCGTGCGCGTGCCACCGGACCACGTCGCCGAATGGGATCCGGGAGACGTCAAAGACCGGCTCATAGTCGCCTACTGCAGCTGAAAGAACGAAGCGACCAGCGCCCGTGAGGCGCAGCAACTGCGGAGGCGCGGCTACAACGCTGTGGCCCTCGCTGGCGGGTTCAACGCGTGGATGGCGAAGTACACCGTCGAGCCTTTGCCCGTCGTCGCCTGACCCACCGCTCCAGGTGTGGCTGCACCGGAGGTAGGCCGCTGCGGTGCGACCCTTCGTCTGAGGACGCGTGGCGGTGCCATGTCTGCTTCCGCAACCGCCACCTCCACCCTACCCTGGGTCGGCGCAACAGTGGTTCCCAGCTCTCTGGCACCCTCAATGGCCCCCTGCACCGCTCCCCTGGCGACCGCTCCAACGTCGCCGCCTGCGGTCTCTTCGCCGGGCTCAGGAGTTTCCCTGGACCGCCTCCCTCAAGATGGCGTTGTCCAGAGACAGGTCAGCCACCAGCTTCTTAAAGCCGGGCATTCTCCTGCTCCAGCACCGTCAGTCGCCTGGCCCGGTCCCTCGTCAGGCCGCCGTACTCCCTCCGCCAGCGGTAGTACGCGTGCTCGGTCACCCCCAGCTTCCGACACACCTCGGGCACCGTCAGGCCGTTCGCCAACCCGGCTCCCGCTTCCCTCAGCCTGTTGATGACCTCCTCTGCCCTGTGATGTCGCTTCCACACCCCAACTGCCCCCTTTCTTCAGTCCAGAACCCATCCTCACCAACATTGGGCCTGGACTCGTTTTCGGGGGCAGCGTCATCCATGACCCTCTGCCTAGAAAGCAGATGGTCGTCCCTTGACGACCATCTGAATGACCCTTCTTCTACTATCTGGAGCGGGCGATGGGGATCGAACCCACGGCCCTCTGCTTGGGAAGCAGATGCTCTACCACTGAGCTACGCCCGCTCCCGGCGAACCTCGTGTCCGCAGGCTACATCGCGGTTC
>CAYFYG010000009.1:0-4748 GCA_964347225.1 uncultured Dehalococcoidia bacterium
ATCATCCCCGCCCTGGAGCCGGCCCACGCCCTCTACCACGCGGCGGAGCTGGCCAAAGGCATGCCCAGGGATGCCATCGTCCTCATCTGCCTCTCCGGCCGCGGCGACAAGGACATCGACATCGTCGCCCGGGCCCTGAATGAAGGAGCGTCGTAATCATCCTTCGATCGGGGCGGGGCCAAGCCTGAACGGACTTCAGGGGTGGGCTCGGCGGGACGAACTACATCGGGGAGGGGTCGCCAGCGGTAGAGCGCGGCTACCCCCGCTTCCTCCCCACCAGCCCCGCCACCGCCTTCGTCCCCCGATCGCCCTGCACCAGGCCCTCTCGGTAGACCAGCACCTCTAGCCCCGCGAACGTCTCCCGCAGTTCGCCCGGCCGCAGCAGGAACTCGTCGTTCTGCGGCCCCCAGCCGAACTGTCGCTGCTCCGTCGTGAACGACTCGAAGACCAGGATGCCGCCCGGCCGCAGCGCTCCCTCCAACTGCGGCGCCAAGTCGCGCTGCAGGTAGTAGAAGTCGATCACGATGTCATATGCCGCCCGCGCCAACCCGTACGATTCGAGGTCCGCCTGGACGGCCTCGATGCGTAGGCCGCGGCGGGCTGCCTCCTGGCGGCAGCGCTCCACCGCCACCCCCGACACGTCGATGCCCGTCACCTCGTATCCCAGGGAGGCCAGATATAGGGCGTTGCGGCCGGTCCCCATCGCTACCTCCAGCGCCCGACCCCGCGGCGGCAGCAGGTGCCGGTGCTCCACCAGGAACGCCGCCGGGCCGCGTTCCGGCACCGCCTTCTCCCGGTCGTAGCGCTCGTCCCAGTACCGCTCCGCGTCTTCCTTCACGCCTTCCAGTATCGAACAAGGGACGAGAAGAGGGAACGGGGATCGCAGCCCTGTTCCCTGGTCGCCCTTCCCTTTAGACTGAGCACATGGCGTTCGAACAGACGCTCCCCCCGGTGCAGCCCCCCGTTGAGCCGACCGCGCGCCCCAAGGACCGTACCCCCTGGGGCTACGCCGACATGGCCATGGCCATCGGCATCGTCATCGGAGGGACCATCCTGGTGGCCGCCCCGTTCGCCGCGGTGGCCACCGTCGTCGCCGGCGGTGCCGATCTGGGCGATGACGACACCGCGCTGGCGGTGCTCCTGGGTGCCAACATTCTGCTTGAACTCTTCCTTCTCCTGGCGGTAGCCTTGTTCACCGTCGGGAAGTACAGGGTTTCCTTGGCGGCGCTGGGCCTCCGGCTGCCCCGGAGGGGCAGTTGGTGGCTGCCCCTGGCCCTCCTGGGCAGTGCTCTGGCGGTAATCTGGCTTTACTTCGCGGTGCTCGCTGCCCTGGGGGCGGAGCCTGGGGGCAACATCCCTGAGGAAGCGTTCGATAGCGTGCCGCTTGTGGTCCTGGTGGGAGTTCTCTCCCTGGGTCTCGCGCCTTTCATGGAGGAGACCTTCTTCCGCGGCTTCCTGTTCGGCGGCCTTCGCGGCCGCTGGGGTGTCTTCTGGGCGGCTCTCGCCACGGGGTTCCTCTTCGCCCTCGCCCACGTGGACCCGCTCGTCTTCATTCCCTTCACTGCTGTGGGCATGCTGTTCGCTTGGGGCTACGTCTACTCCGGCTCCCTCCTGGCCAGCATGATCGCCCACCTGCTGTTCAACGGCCTCAGCTTCGGCTTGGCTGTCTCGGGAGTGGCCACTTGACCCGAATAGACGACGCCTTCGCCGCTCTGCGCCGCAACGACTGTACCGGCCTCATCGCCTTTCTGACGGTCGGCTACCCCACCGTGGACGATACCCTGCGCCTCGTCCCTGCCCTCACCGAGGGCGGTGCTGACCTCATCGAGCTGGGTATCCCTTTTTCGGACCCCCTCGCTGAGGGTCCCACCATCCAGCGCTCCTCCCACCACGCCCTGCAGCAGGGCGTCACGCCCCGCGTCTGCCTCGACGTCGTGGCTGCCCTGCGCCAGCGGGGTGTCGACGCCCCCTTTGTCCTCATGGGCTACTACAATCCGCTCCTGGCCTACGGCCTTGAGGACTTCTGCCGCGACGCTGCCGCCGCTGGTGCCGATGGCATCATCGCCGTCGACCTGCCCCCGGAGGAGTCTATCCCTCTGCGCGATGCCTGCCGCGCCCGCGGCCTCGACCTGATATACCTCCTGGCCCCCACCAGCACCGAGGAGCGCATCGAGCTGGTCGCCCGACTCGCTTCGGGATTCGTCTACTGCGTCAGCGTCACGGGCGTTACCGGCGCTCGCCGGGAGCTGCCCTCGGGGCTCTCCTCTTTCGTCGCCCGGGTTCGTACTCGCATACCCTTGCCAATTGCCGTAGGATTTGGTATATCTAAGCCTAAGCACTTCCGGGCGGTGGGCCGCATCGCGCAGGCTGCCGTCATCGGTAGTGCCATTATTGACGAGATCGACCGTTCCGATCCGTCTCAAATAGTAGGAAAGGTCAAGCGCTATGCGGAGGTGGTTACCGGCCGGCGGAGAGCTGCCGTTTAGGGCCGCTCGGCTCGCCTCAGGCGAGTCGTCCGGCCGCTTCTGGATTGGCGGCTCTCGGGCCGGTGTGTTTGGCCCGAGCTAGCTGGCCGGCCGGCGCCGTCCGCCTCAGGCGGATCGGCGGGGCTTCGGCGATGTCGCCATGCTGACTCGAGGCGTCCGGGGCGCCACCACCGTCAAGGCCAACACCCGCGAGGCCATCCTTGAGGCGACGACTGAACTCCTCACCGCCATCATGGAAGCCAATGCCATCGATGTCCAGGATGTAGCCTCCGCGTTCTTCACCAGCAGCCGCGACCTCAACGCCGAGTTCCCCGCCGTGGCCGCCAGGCAGATTGGCTGGACCAACGTGGCCCTTCTCTGCGGACATGAAATGGACGTGCCGGGCGCTCTCCCCAGGTGCCTGCGCATCCTCCTCCACGTCAATACGGAGAAGAACGCCAGCGAACTGGTCCATGTCTATCTCCACGGCGCCAGGGTCCTGCGGCCCGAGTTTCAAGGCCGGTCCGACTAGAGGCCGATCATCGGCTACGACTACCCTCTCGGAAGGAGACCGCCAAAATGATCGTTGTCATGAAAACCGAGGCCACCGAGGCCCAGATAAAGGCCGTTCAGAAACGCATCAAGGAACTGGGCTTCAGGGATCACCTCATTCGCGGCGTTGAGCGCAGCGTTGTGGCCGTCCTCGGCGCCGTCTACCCGGAGCTGCTGGACGAATTCGGCGTCCTGGACGGCGTCGACTCCGTCGTCCGCATCAGCAAGCCGTACAAGCTCGCCAGCCGCGAGGTCAGGGAAGAGGACACCGTCGTTCGAGTGGGGCCGATTGAGGTCGGCAACGGCCGCCTCGTTACCATCGCCGGCCCCTGCTCCGTAGACACAGAAGAGAACGTCTTGGAGACGGCGCGCGCGGTGAAGGCCGCCGGTGCCCACATGCTGCGCGGCGGCGCCTTCAAGCCTCGCACAAGCCCCTATGCCTTCCGCGGCCACGGCGAGAAGGGGCTCAACATCCTCGCCGCGGCCCGCGCCGAGACCGGCCTGCGTATCGTCACCGAGGTGATGGACGCCCGCGATGTCGAGCTAGTGGCCCGCTACGCCGATGTCCTCCAGCTTGGCAGCCGCAACATGCAGAACTTCGCCCTCCTGGACGAGGTCGGCCAGGTCCGCAAGCCCGTCCTCCTCAAGCGCGGCATGTGGGCCACCGTCGAGGAGTGGCTGCTCGCCGCCGAGTACATCCTCTCCCACGGCAACCGCGACGTCATCCTCTGTGAGCGCGGCATCCGCTCCCATGAGACCGCCACCCGCTTCACTTTCGATGTCAGCGCTATCCCCGTCGCCAAGCGCTTGAGCCACCTGCCCATCATCGGCGACCCCAGCCACGCCGCCGGCAAGTGGTACCTCGTCCCGCCCATCTCTCTGGCGGCCGTGGCCGCTGGCGTCGATGGCCTCATCATTGAGGTTCACCCCACTCCGGATCAGGCTCTCTCCGACGGTGCCCAGACTCTCACCCCTGCCAACTTTGAGAAGCTGATGGCCCAGGTGCGGACCCTGGCCGAGGCGCTGGACCGGCCCGTGGCACCTCCCATCGACGAACTGGAGCAGGCGGCGAAGAAGGCCAGCTAGGGCGAAATAACGGACGCGAGGCCTAGCTGCAGGGCTTTGGCCCCTTACCTGCGGCGCGTCCAATCGCGCGCGTTCACCCGATGCGCGGGATACCTACGCCCCTTCGCCTCGTTATAATAGGGAAGATGCTCGAACTCAAGGTCGACGGCTTTTCCGGACCCCTCGACCTCCTACTTGACCTTATCGAACGGGAGCAGCTCGACATAACCGCGCTCTCCCTGGCTGAGGTCGCTGACCAGTACTGGCAGCACGTCGAGTTCCAGGACGACCTGGAGCCCGACGCCTTGGCGGAGTTCATCCTCGTCGGCTCCAAGCTGCTGTACATCAAGTCGTGCGCCCTCCTCCCGTCCGCCGCGCCCCCCAAGGAGGAGCTCCGCCTCGATGAGGGCGACGCCGCGGTTGAGCTCACCCGTATGGTGGAGGAGTACAGGCGCTTCCGCGATGCCGCCGAAGTCCTCGGCGACCTGGAGGAGAAGGGAGCGCGCACCTACACCCGCCTGGGCCCCGGCAAGGACATCCCTATGCCGCCCGGTCTGCAGGGCGTGACGGTGGACACCCTCATGGAGGCCGTCCGCGAGGCCCTGGCCCGTACGCCCCCCGAGGCCGAAGAGGGCATCCTTGAGATCGAGCCCGTCACCGTTGACG
>CAYFYG010000010.1:0-15330 GCA_964347225.1 uncultured Dehalococcoidia bacterium
TCTCCTGACGGACGAGGGCCAGGAGCAGGAGGGGCGGGAAGGCGTTGGCTGTGGCCTCCGCCCTTGCCAGGTTCCAGTAGTCGCTGGGGTAGGCTAACCGTACCAGCGCTGGGGGCGCATCGGCCCGGTCGCCGATGAGGCGGGTGGCTGCGCGGGCGGCCATCTCCGTCTGCCCCTCAGCGTCCAGGGCACGGCTCAGGCGGTACAGGAGCCACGGTTCGCCAGCGGAGTCATTGACAAGGGCCGCGAACTGGTCTCGCGCCTCCTCCTGGAGGCCGGACAAGAGGAGTTCCAGCCCGCGTTGCCAGGGTAGCCCCATCGCGAACCCCTGGGAGGCCGCAGCATCCTCCGGGCTGGCCCAGGCAGCCAGCCAGGTCTCCACCGCCGTCCAGTCCGGCGCCGGAAGCTCCGGGACTGCCTCGGCCAGCGATAGCGGGGGCTGGCCCTCCAGAAGGGCCCGCGCCCGCAGGCCGAAGTAGTCCCAGCGGCCATCGGCAGCCGCCTCCGACAGGTGCGTATCGGCCGATGCCGTATCGCCGATGGCAATCGCGGCTTTGGCCAGCCAGAAGCGGGCGCGGGCGGCCTCGTTCGGGCGAGGTGCGGACGACGCGAGAATCTTCGCAAGATAGCTCGTCCATCGAGAGGTGGCCTCGGCCGGCTGGCCCTGGCGGTATCTCAAGAGCCCCGCCCGGAACAGCGCCTCCGAGGCCTGCTCCGACCCGGGCGAGACGTCCGCCAGCGCACTGTAGGCGGCAACCGCTTCCTCTGTGCGGCCCAGCGTCTCCAGGAGCAGGGCGCGCTCCCAGGCCGCGTCCGCGAATGGGGGCGCTTCCTCTCTGCCCGCCAGGTCGGCAAGGGCCGCTTCGTACTCTTCCAGGGCGTCGTCGGGCTGCCCCACACGTTCCGCCAGCAGCGCCAGATAGAAGTGGGCCGTCGCCTGCTCCTTGGGGCTCGTGTTCTCCTCCAGCGCGTCCTGTAGCGTCTCCCTCGCCTGCTCATCCAGGCCGTGGCTGAACAGCACTATCCCCCGGTTCGCCCCCGTCAGGACCGGTGCAGGCGCCCGCTGAGGTTGGTTCAGGGATTCCAGGGCGCGGTGGTGCCAGGGGTAATCGCGGGCCAGGGTGACCAGGGCGTCTTGGTACTGCTCGTCTTCGCCGATGCGGGTGGCCAGCGAGGCCAGGAGCCACAGCGCTTCCCCCCGGTCGAAGGGCGTGGCGGCCTCTTCGCTAAGCCGCTGCCAGGTGGCCAGGGCCTCCACCTCACGGCCGGCCGTCTCCTGGCCCCGCGCAAGGGCGAACAGCGCTTGCGTCTCCTGGGGTGGGGGCAAGCCTTCCTCCAGGGCCAGGTTCAACTCCTCTATGGACGCCTCGTCGTCGCCGTCGGCTAACAGGGCCGCCGCCAACTGGAGCCGGGCGTGGGAGGCGGCCACCCCATCCTTTTCGATGTAGCTGCGGAGCGGCTCGCGGGCGGCCTCCGCCATCCCCATCTGCTGCTGAACGGTGCCCAGCAGGAGAAGGACGCGCTGGCGCTCCCGAGATGGCGGGTCGAGGTCTAGGAGCGATCTCAGGGTCGCCGCAGCGTCATCGAATCGGCCCTGCTGGTAGTGCGTGTGGGCCAGGCTTTCCAGTGCCCGCCTCTGGTCAGCGACTTCGCCCAGTTGGGCCACCGCGCCGTAGATAGCCACTGCCTGTTCCAGATCACCCTCGCGCCGTAACTTGTCGGCCAGATCGAGGTCAAGCGGGATATCGGGAGACGGCGCAGGGAGCGTGACGCGGGGTGCCGGCATCGTGCTCGGCGCCTGACCGCCGCCGCAGGCCATCCCAGCGGCGAGGAGCAGCATGAGTGGCGCGATGAAGGAAGGCGCCGGCAGGCGTCTCCCAGGGGCTTCGTCGTCGATCGGACGCGTCTCGTAATTCGTTGACAGCCCTCCGAACCCGATGTTACGCTAGCCCCGTCTGGCGCGGCAATGACTGCCGGCTCCCTGCGCTCCACATGAACCTGATCCGTTGTACCGTTGTTGACCGCCGGGGCGCCATCAGCTTCGTCGCCCACTGCGACGTCCTGTCGGCCCTGGTGGCGGCCTGTGCCGCCAGCCCGCCCAGCCTGGAAGAGTTCCTGGAGTTGAGCGACCCGTACTACAGGAACCTGAGGGACTATGTGGAGGCTGGCCTGGCCGTGTTCGACGAGAGGAACGTGCGTGGCCGCTATGGCGCCATCCACGAGGCGCTTCGCAGTACTCTCCCTCACGAGCAGCCGGTGTTCCGGGTTGTGGACAGCATCACCCGAGAAGCCAGCCTGCGGCCGGTGAAGGCGGGTGCCATCATCTTCAACCTCAAGGCCAAGCGCATCGTCCAGCTCATGAACTCCTACCGCGAGATCCGCCGTAGCGGCCATGGCCACATCTTTGACGGCAGCGATCATACCGGCACAGTCTTCAGCTATCGCCTGCCCAGGGAATGGGCGCTTGTTCCTTAGATTGCGCGTCCAGAAACTTTTCACCACACTCGACGTTGTAAGAAACTGGAGCGCGCATGGTTCTTGATAGCCCGCAGGCCAACGGCTGGCGGGGGCGCCCGGTCTGGACAGAGATCGACTTGGACGCCCTCGCCTACAACGTTGCGTGCCTGAAGCGGCAGGCCGGGCCGGCGGCCATGGCGGCGGTGGTCAAGGCCAACGCCTACGGCCACGGCGCCGTCGGCGTCGCCAGGGCCGCTCTAGAAGCAGGAGCTGACCGTCTCGCTGTCATCTGCGTGGACGAGGGCGAGCAACTGCGGAGGCGCGGCGTCACCGTTCCCATTCTGGTCATGGGCCACTCCCCCGTCGGTGAGGCCCGCCGCATTGTCGAACTGGAACTGACAGCCACCATCACATCTCTGGAGATGGGGCACGCTCTCGCCCGTGAGGCGGAGGCAGTGGCCGCGCGACAGCGACTGCATCTCAAGGTGGACACTGGTCTCAACCGCTACGGGGTCACCCCGCGGGAGGTCGTCCCCCTGGCGGAGGCCCTCAGGCCTATCCCCTCCTTGGATGTGGAAGGTATATTCACCCACTTCGCCAGCGCCGATGAGGGCGATAAGCGCTTCACTCTCGATCAGTACACCACTTTCCGGGGCGTGGTGGAGAAGCTCCCCTGGGTCCCCATTCGCCATGTGTCCAACACCGCCACACTCCTCGACCGGCCGGAGATGAGCCTGGAGATGGCCAGGCCCGGCGTGGGCATATACGGCCTCTACCCTTCACCCTATGTGAGCCGATCCCTAAACCTGAAGCCGGTGTTGAGACTCAAGAGCCGCGTCGCCCGTCTGACGCGTGTCGCGCCCGGCGACAGCGTGAGCTACGGCCGCACCTGGCGGGCCAACCGCCCCAGCACCATCGCCCTGGTGATGTGCGGCTACGCCGATGGCCTGCCCAGGATCCTCTCCAACCGCGGCTCCATGCTGGTGCAGGGCCGCCGCGTGCCCATCGTCGGCCGCGTATGCATGGACATGAGCATGGTGGATGTCACCGATGTGCCCAACGTCGCTGAGGGAGATGAGGTGATGGTCATCGGTAGGCAGGGTGATGCAGAGATAACTGCCGAAGAAGTGGCTGAACTGTGCGGCACCATCAGCTACGAGATCCTCTGTGGGATTTCGGCCCGCGTGCCGCGCGTGTACCTGCGGCAAGGTCGCTCGGTGGGCGCGGAGACCTTGACAACGCCGCTTGTTCAGGAAGAGCCCGTGAGCGCCGGCTGACCGCCGGTGCCCGTTGGCCAATGAGATTGAGACCGTCTAGCCGGAAGGGAGTAGCTGTGCAGTGACCCTGGAACGCCCCCCCTTTGAGCGGCCGCCCCGGCCGGGCCAAGAGCCGCGTGATGTGTCCAGGGGCCGCCGCTTCAACCCCCTCCTGATCTTCGGCATCGCTCTGTTCGCCGTCGCTGCCTCCTACATCCTCCTCGTGGTCGTAACTATGGCGGACGACATCTTCTTCCCCGGCAACGAGATTAAGATCGGCATCGAGCTTCCCGGCGTGGACAGCGGCGAAAATCCCGAGGTGGCCGACATTGAGGAGCGGATCAATATACTCTTCCTGGGGCTGGATCGCCGGGTGGGCATCCCCGAGCACACCGCGGCCCGCACCGACTCGGTGTTCGTCCTCACCATCGACCCTTTTAGCAAGACCGCGGGGGTGTTCTCCATCCCCCGCGATCTGGCGTTGGACATTCCGGATGGAGCGGGAGGTTACATCACCAATCGCGTCAACGTCGCTTGGGAGATGGGCGAGTTCACTTACGAGGGCTACCCGGGCGGCGGGCCGGGCCTGGCCATGGACACCATCGAGCACAACTTCGACATCCCCATCGACCACTATGTGATATTGGACTTTGCAGACTTCAAAGATCTCATTGATGAGGTCGGGGGCGTCGACATCGATGTGCCCGAATACGAGGCTGACTTCAACTACGCGGATTGCCAGGGCTGTCCTGGTTACGCCGTGGAGTTCCTGCCCGGCCCCCAGCACATGGACGCCGACAGGGCCCTGGCCTACGCTCGCATCCGCAAGGGCTCCAACGACTTCGAGCGCATTGAGCGGCAGCAGTTGGTGATCGAGGCCACGGCCGAGAAGGCGCTGAGCCTCGACCTGTTCGCATCGCCCAGCAAAGTCCTGGACCTCTATGCAGAGTACAAGGACGCCGTGCAGACGGACATCAGTGACCTGCTAATACCGGGGTTGGCGAAGCTGGCGCAGCAGGTGGGCACCGATAGCATCACCATGGTGTCCATTGCCAGCGCCACCTATCCCTGCGGCAGCGGTTGCGTTGGGGCGATGCTGCTGGCCGACTGGGACAAGGTGGAGGAGCTGAAGGAGCAGGTGTTCGGCGACGGCAAGATCCAGGCGGAGGATGCGCTGGTGGAGCTTCAGAACGGCACGGAGGAGCTGGGCCTGGCCGAGGAGTTCGCTGGTTTCCTGCGCAGGCACGGGATCCCCGCGGACCTGCTGATCGTAGGAGACGCCGAGAGCGTGTACAGTCGCTCTCTAATAGTCGACCGGGCCGGCAAGGAGTACACGGCAAAGAAGCTGGCGGAGTGGCTGAACCTCCCCACCGACCGTATCCTAACGACTCCCGATGATGAGGCCAGCGCCTTCGCCGATGCCACCGGTGACATCGTGGTGGTTCTCGGCTCCGACGCCCGTCTATCGACCGCCGCCGTCCCGTCCGGCGACTGAGTCAGCCAGCCGCGCCAGCTTCCTCCGCTATTCTGTTTTCGCGCTGGATGCGGTCTGGGCTCTAGCCCTGGCCGAACCAGCTCCCCATCTGCATGAGAACACCCATGTCACCGGTGAAGGTGAACTGGCCGCTCATAAAGGCGGTCGCGCCGTCCAGCTCGCGGCGGCTGATCTTCAGCCATACATCGGACGGGGAGTTGATCGTCACGGTGGCGCTGTCCGTCTCGCCCTCTTCCACTTCGCACTTGCCGTCGGCCACCTTGACTACGTAGTTCCCCTCCTCGGCGCCCGTGAACTTGAACTGAAGGGTGGCGTTCACGCCAGCGGCCTTGTCCGGCTGGAAAGCCCCGGGCATGCCCTCCATAACCTCTTTGATGGTGTTGGGCAGCGGCTGCTCTTGGGTCATGCGTCAACCTCCTTCTTCTAGCGTTTGCTTAGCCAGAGCAAAACCCGCACTAGAATACCACTAAAGACTTCAACCCGTCCATACCCACGCGCGATTCGTAAGCTCTTGTCCCCTCCTCGATCGGGAAGCGATGGGTGTTTATCTCCGCCGCCCGAGGCATCACCGTGAGGAGGTGCAGGGTCCGCCGGTACTGGTCCGGCGTGGCGTTCTGGCTGCCCGTCAGGGTGACCTCGCTGTAGTGCACCAGGTTGGGGTCCAGCTGCACCGTGCTGTCGGGCGGGAATCCTCCGAACAGGCTCACCGCTCCCTGCCGGCGTACCGCGGCCAGGGCGGGATCCACCAGCGAGGGTACGCCCGTCGTGACCACCACCGCGTCCACTCCCAGGCCGTCGGTGGCCGCCAGCACCGCATCCTCCAAGTCGTCTCGCTGCGGGTCAAGGGCAAGGCTGGCACCCAGCCGCCGTGCCTGCTGCAGGCGCTCTGCGTTCACCTCGCTCACGAGGACGGTAGCGACGCCCAGGGCGCGGGCCAGCAGCAGGTGCAGGAGCCCCATAGGCCCAGCCCCCAGGAGTAGCAGCGACCCGCCCGGCGCCAGGCGGCAGGTCTCCAGCGAGTTGAGCACGCAGGCCAGCGGCTCCATCAGCGTCGCCGCCTCCGAGGACAGCCCCTCCGGCACCGGCATCACGTGCCCCAGCGAGACGATGGCTGATGGGACGAGTAAGTACTGAGAGAGGCCGCCGTTTTCCTCATAGCCCAGCGTGATCCGCTTCAGGCAGCGGTTGGGGAGCCCGCGCACGCAGTAGAAGCAGCGGCCGCAGGCGATGATTGGGCAGAGCGCCACCCGCTGCCCCCGCCGCCAGCCGTCCACCCCTTTGCCGATCTCTTCGATGATCCCCACGTTTTCATGGCCGGGGATAACGCCGATCTTGGCCTTCTTCTCCCCTTTGTAGACGCGGATATCGGAGTGGCAGAGGCCGGTCGCCTGCATGCGCAAGACCAGCTCGCCGCGCCCGGGCTCAGGGTCGGACACCGATTCGACGCGGATGTCGCCGGGGCCGTGGAAGACGCAGGCCTTCACAGATCCACCATCGCTTGCGACTCCAGGTGGGCACTGGGGAGTTCGGTCTCCGGTGCGCCCGTGCGGGCCAGGTCCTCCACAACGGCCGCGACAGCGTCCACCTCCGTCTCCGTGTTGAAGACGTGCAGGGAAAGCCGCGTGCATGACGCGTCCGGCACGGTGCGGGCCACGATGCGGCCGCGTTCCCACAGGCAGGCCGTCACCACCTCCGGCGCTACGCTCGCCAGCGAGAACGAGACCAGCCCGGAGGCAACTGCTTCTTCCTTCTCGGGGCTGACCACGCGGATGCCAGGGATGCGGCCCAGACGAGCGGTGGCGTATCGCGCCAGGTGCAGTGAACGTCTCCGCACTGCCTCCAGACCGATCCCCCGGATGAACTTCAGGGCCGCCGTCAGTCCGGCCAGGAGCGGCGCACTCACCGTGGTCAGCTCGAACTTGTCGATGGCGTCCACTTTCGCCCGGAATTCCCCCTGGAAGTCGTAGTAGTCGGCGGCCCGGTGGGCCACCTTCGGCGGCTCCAGCCGCTGGATCAGGTCGCGGCGCACGTAGAGGCCGCCGGTGGCCGCGGGGCCCAGCAACCACTTGTGCCCGGGGAACGCACAGAAGTCGCACTCCAGTTGCCGCACGTCCACCGGCATCTGGCCCACGGACTGGGCCGCGTCCACCAGCAAGTACGCGCCCCTGGCGTGAGCCTGGCGGCATATGTCTCGGATGGGCAAGAGCTGCCCACTGCCGTACGTCACGTGGGAGAGCACGACGAGCTTGGTGGCTGGCGTCAGCGCCTCCTCGAACTTGGCAAGGATGTCGGCCTCGCTATCTCGGGCCGACGGGTGGACGATCTTTGCCGTCACGCCGTAGCGCTCGCGGCTGAAGTAGAAGGGGACCATCACCGAAGAGTGCTCAAGGCTGCAGGTTATCACTTCGTCGCCGCGCTCAAGGCCCAGGCCGCTCACTACGATGTTTATCCCTTCCGTGGTGTTCTGCTGAAGAGACACCTCCTCCGGCGTGGCGTTGATGAGGTCGGCCAGGGCGCCACGGGCCTTGCGGAAGATCTCCAGCCTCTTGGCGTTGGTTGGGGGCGCCGTCGGCGACTCCGCTTCCAGCGCGAGCGTCTCCTGGACAGCGGCGATAACCGGGCGAGGGGACGGCCCCTGCCAGCCTGTGTTGAGGTAGATGAGCGACGCGGTGGCCGGGATCTCCGCCCGGATGGGCTCTATCTCCAGACAGGCGACCACGAATCGGCCTCGACGACGGGTATGCGGGGAGGGGCTACGATTCCTTTTCGGCCTTCTTCGCCTTGCGGGTCTTGCTTGGCCGTGACGCTTTTGTCCGCCTCGGCTTCGCCCCCTTGGCCTCGCTCGGCTGGGCCTGGAGGGCCGACATGGCTGCGTTGTACTTCAGCGCGAGGCGAGACTTGCGTCGCGCGGCGGCGTTGGCATGGATCACGCCTTTCTTGGCGGCGCGGTCCAGGTTGCTCAGGGTAATACGCACCGCCGACTCCGCGACCTCCGGATCGCCGGTGGCGATAGCGGCCTCGGCCTTCTTGGCCAGCGTCTTGGCCTCGCTGCGCACCATGCGGTTGCGCAGACGGCGCTTCAGGGATTGACGGTGGGCTTTCGCCGCGGATCGAGTACCCAGTTCTCCTCCTTCACGATGAGGGCAGGTTCATGATACGGGCCGCCGCTCGCGTTTGTCCAGCCTTCCGGTAGGCAAGTAACATACACAGCGCTGGCGCTGCTACACGGCAAGGGAAAGCTGGTCTACCGTAAGAAGAGAAAGGGGCTGGGGGGTGGAAAATGGCTTTAGAAAACCAATAATCGGTCATTGATTTTCTTGACGCCTTCTCCTATAATGTGTGCAATCTGTCATCCCTAGCTAGTCAGTGCTTTCAGCCAGGTAGGAGATCGCCCGTGCCCCACACAGACAAGTTGCTGATGTGCCGCGATTGCGGCGGCAGCTTCACGTTCACGGCTGGCGAGCAGGCATTCTATGCCAGTCGCGGCCTAGCCAACGAGCCCGGCCGTTGTCCCTCCTGTCGCAGCGCCCGCAGGGCCGGCGGCTCTCCCTTCGGCGATAGCTACGTCCACTACGGACCCTTCGCCAGCTTCGGCGGCCGCACGCCCCGACAGATGCACCCGGCTGTCTGCGCCAACTGCGACCAGATGACGGAGGTGCCCTTCCTCCCCCACTCTGGCCGCCCCGTGTACTGCTCCGACTGCTTCAGCAGCATGCGCCAGACCGCTCCCTAGGCGGGGCGCTGGCGTTCCTCACTCAGCGTTGACAGCGGTGACCGCGCCTCGCTACACTGGTTCGCACAACCGAAGAGAAAGGCGAAGACGGAGACGAGTAGGACGCCGCGGGCCGGCCAGCGAGTCCCGGACGGCCTGCCTTGAGCAGAGCCGAAGGGTGCAAGGGGACACGGTACCAGCGCCCGAAAATCCCTCCCGAGCCGCCGACCGAACGGCATGCCGCAGCGCTCAGTAGGCTCGGACGGAGGCCACCGTTAGCGAAGGCAGGGGCATAACCCGCTCGGGCGTGTCCTACAGAGAGTTCCTCGCCTATCGGCGGGGAGAACCGGGGTGGTACCGCGGGCCCAAGGCTCGTCCCTTAGAGGACGGGCCTTCTTAGTTGCGGCAATGAGGTGACGAGCCATGTTCAAGCCGGTCGATAGCAGAGCAAGCTTCCCGGAGATGGAGAAGCGCATCCTCCAGCTCTGGAAGGAGCGCGACGTGTTCCGCAAGAGCATCGAAGGCCGGCCGGAGGATAAGCTGTACACCTTCTATGAAGGGCCGCCCACCGCCAACGCCCGCCCCGGTGTCCACCACGTCCTCGCCCGAGCGTTCAAGGACCTTTTCCCCCGCTACAAGACGATGCGCGGCTATCGCGTGCCCCGCAAGGGCGGCTGGGACACCCACGGCCTGCCTGTGGAGCTGGAGGTCGAGCGCGAGCTGGGCCTCAAGAGCAAGCCCGAGATCGAGGAGTTCGGGGTGGAGGAGTTCAACCGCCGCTGCCGCCAGAGCGTCTTCCGCTACGTCCGGGAGTGGGAGGCGCTCACGGAGCGCATCGCCTTCTGGCTCGACATGGAGCACCCCTACGTCACCTATGAGAACGACTACATCGAGAGCGTGTGGTGGGTCGTCAAGCAGCTCTGGGATAAGGACCTGCTCTACCTGGACTATCGCTCTGCCCCCCACTGCCCTCGCTGCGGCACTTCCCTCTCCGACGCTGAGGTGGCCTTGGGTTACGAGGAGGACACGCCTGATCCCTCCATCTACATCAAGTTCGAGCTCGAAAACCAGGAGGCCGATCCCGCCTTGCGCCTCGCCGACGGCGTGCCCACCTACATCTTGGCTTGGACGACGACGCCCTGGACGCTACCCGGCAACACCGCTCTCGCCGTCCAGCGCTACGCCGACTACGTCCTGGTTGAGGTGGAGCGGGACGGCCGCCGCGAGCGCCTCATATACGTCGACACGGCCGACCTCCGCTTCGGCGTCGAGGAGTTCCTGCGCGAGGACTACCAGCGGGTGGAGGAGGTGTCCCGCTTCCAGGGTGCGGCGCTGGTGGGCCTCCGTTACGAGTCGCTTTACGATCCGACGGCCTGGGGCGTGCAGGCGATGTGGTTCGACCCACAGCAGGACGGCCGCCTGGTGGCGGTAGAGAAGGGGCAGGCGGTGGCAGCGGCCTATTCCGTCATCGCTGGGGAGTTCGTCTCCCTTGACGATGGCTCCGGCGTCGTCCACGTCGCTCCTGCCTTCGGTGGCGAGGACTTCGAGGTCGGCAAGGAGCTCGGCCTCCTCTTCCTCCAGCCGGTGGACCTGAGGGGCTGCCTGCCGGACGCCTGCCCCTGGCCCGGACAGTTCGTCAAAGACGCCGACGAGCAGATCATGGAGGAGCTGACCGAGCGCGGGCTCCTCCTGAGGCGCGACGTGATCCGCCATACCTACCCCTTCTGCTGGCGCTGCGGTGCCCCACTCCTCTACTATGCCAAGCCCACTTGGTACATCCGCACCACCGCCGTCAAAGACAGCCTCGTCCAGGGGAACGAACGCGTCAACTGGTACCCCGAGCACATCAGGCGGGGCCGCTTCGGCGATTGGCTGAACAACAACGTGGACTGGGCCCTCAGCCGCGAGCGCTACTGGGGGACTCCCATGCCCATCTGGCAGTGCGAGGCCTGTGGCGCCCAGACCTGCATCGGCTCACGGGAAGAGCTGCGCGCCGGGGCCACCGACCCCGCTGCCGTCGATGCCCTGGACGACCTCCACCGCCCCTACATCGACCGAGTCGAGCTCCGGTGTGACTGTGGCGGCTCCATGCGGCGGCTGCCGGAGGTGATGGACGTCTGGCTCGACTCCGGTGCCATGCCCTATGCCCAGTGGCACTATCCCTTCCAGAACCGCGACACCTTCGCCCGTAGCTTCCCCGCCGACTACATCTGCGAGGCCGTGGACCAGACGCGCGGCTGGTTCTACACTCTCCACGCGGAAGCGGTGCTGCTCCACGCCGCCGGAGTGGCCCCGGAGAACCTCTGCTTCCGCAATGTCATTTGTCTGGGCCACATCCTGGACGATAAGGGCCGCAAGATGAGCAAGTCCGTGGGCAACGTGGTCGAGCCCATGGATGTGATCGATCGCCACGGCGCCGACGCCCTCCGCTGGTACCTCTTCACCGCCACTCGGCCGGGTGAGGGCCGCCGCTTCTCAGTCGACCTGGTGGGGGAGTCGCTCCGCCGCTTCCTGCTCACCCTGTGGAATACGTACAGCTTCTTCGTCACCTACGCCAACATCGATCGCTTCGACCCCACGAAAGCCGAAGCGGGGGAACGCTCCGAGCTGGACCGCTGGGTGTTGTCGGAGCTTCACACGCTGGTGCGGCGGGTGGCTGATTGCCTGGATGAGTACGACCCCACGAGCTCCGGCCGGGCCATCCAGGCTTTCGTCGAACACCTATCGAACTGGTACGTGCGCCGCAGCCGCCGCCGCTTCTGGAAGCCCGCCGGAGGCGGGTTCGCCTCTGGAGAATCCGAGTCCGACGCCGACAAGCTGGCCGCCTACCACACCCTGTACACCTGCCTGACGACCCTCTCCAAGCTCATGGCCCCCTTCACCCCCTTCGTCGCCGAGGAGATGTACCAGAACCTCGTGTGCTCCGTGGATAAGCAGGCGCCGGAGAGCGTGCACTTGGCCTCCTGGCCGGAGAGCGACGCGTCCCTCGTGGACCAGCGTCTCATGGACGAGACCCGGCTTGACATGCGCATGTCTCGTCTCGCCCGCAGTGCCAGGAGCAAGGCTGGAATAAGGGTCAGGCAGCCTCTTGACCCGCTTGTTGTGAAGGTACGGACTCAGCAGGAGGCTCGCTGGTTGGAACGGCCCGAATCCCAGTTGGGGGCAGAGACCAACGCTGTGACAGTGATTGTCACGCTGGACATGAAGGAGCTTGATGGGAAGACAGACGTTTCAGTGACTGACGATGCTGGATATGCCGCGGGATGGCGGACAGCCCTCACACCTGACCTGGCCGACGAAGGCCTGGCCCGCGAACTGGTACACCGCATCCAGAACCTGCGCAAGGCCGCCGGCTTCGACATCTCCGACCACATCGCCACGTACTATCAGGGACCGCCGCGCCTGCGCGCTGTCCTCCAGAAGCACGGCGACTACGTGCGCCAAGAAACGCTGTCCGAACAACTCACCGAGGGGGCGCCGCCTGAAGGCGCTCATGTCGAAGAACAGAAGCTCGACGGCGAGCCCATCGCTCTGGCCGTCCTCCGTCGCTAGGGGCGGCGGTCCTTCTCGTCCTTGCCCTCATGCACGAATAGTCCGCGGACCCTGGCGCGGACGGTCTCCCGCAGCGGTCTGGCGGGTGCCGGTTGCGCCTCAGCGTAGTCGCCCCGCAGCACGCGGGGGTGCTCGGAGGCCACCTCCGCGCCCAGGAGCAGGATGTTGGCGCTCAGATACACCCAGAACAGGAAGGCGGCCACCGCACCCAGCGAGCCGAAGACGACATCGTAGTTGCCGAAGTTCTCCAGGTAGATGCTGAACGTGATCTTGGTCGCTTCGAACAGGACCGCTGCCACCAGTGCGCCCAGCCACACGTCGCGCACCCGCACCTTGGTCGCGGGCACGACCCAGTACAGGAAAGCGAACGCCAGAAAGGATAGCGTCAGAGGGATGAGGAAGGATGTAGCGTCCCAGATGAACCCCGTCCTCTCCGCCGCGTCCCCCAGGTACGGAATGTCCTCGCTCCGTTGCCTCACCACCCGCAGGAAACCGGTGGCGCCAATGGAGGCCAGGAAGAAGGCGCCCATGCCTGCCACCATCGCCAGATCCAACAGCTTCTGCTGCACCAGGGGCCGCTGGTACTCCAGGTCATAGGCCGTGTTGATGGAGCGGCGGATGATGCCGAACATGTTGCTGCCGGACCAGGCCATGCCGATCAGCCCGAACAGCCCCAGGGCACCGCTGCCCACCCCCGCAACGCCGCGAACCGCCTCTGTCACATCGTTCCGGCCCTCGTCCTCGGTCAACGGGATGTTCTCCAGAACAGAGTCGATGACGTCTTCTTGGAGGGCGCTGTTCTGAAGGAAGAGGCCCAGGATGCCGACGACGAAGATAAGCAAGGGGAAGAGAGAGAACAGCACGTAGTAGGAGATGGCCGCCGCCATCTGGGTGCAGTTGTCGGCGAAGAACTCCTCTACGGAGCGGCGGCTCAAGGTGAGGAGGAATCGCATCCGCTTTCCCTCCGAAATACAAACCTCAGCCGTATGAGAGGAGTGCCAGCAACGAACATGCGCCAGCGGTTGCCGGATACTGAGATCGCTCCGCGGCCCACCGCTGGGATCAGCGTCTCTTCAGCCTGAGCGCGATGGTCGACGACCGCGAAGCGGCTACTTCTGCTCTTCTTCTTCGCCTTTGAACGGCTCCTTAATGACCACCTTGACGCCGGCGATGGTGCCCGTAAGGGCGTTGCGGACCTGCTCCACGGCGGTGCTGCTGATCTTGCCCGCCGCCTTCAGAGCGCCGCTGGCCGCCGCGGACGCCGCCTCCTCGGCGCTGATCCCCGCCTCCTTGGCGCCCTCGATGGCACCCTCAACAGTGCCTTTGGCGGCTCCCACAACATCGCCGCCCACATCGCCGACAGCGCGTACCGCCGCCTCAGCGCTGACGCTGATCGCTTCCACCGTACCCGTGGCCACATCCTTGGTCCCCTTTATCACGCCCAGAACAGAGTTCTTGGCGGCCGCGGTCAGGTCGCCGCCCACATCGGCCACCCCCCTGATCGCCCCGCTCACCGTGTCAGTAATCAGCCCCAACGTCTCATTTGTGATCTCCCGCACTCCTCGCAGCGCGGTGACCAGCGTCCCGCTAACGGTGTCCAGAACCGCCTGTGCCACATCTCCTACGCCCCGGATGGCTCCGACGACGCCCTCCTTCACCGAACCGAATATGCCGCCTTTCCGTTCCTGAGACATCACTGATACCCCCTTTCACTCGACTCATTATCATGGATGCTAGTATTACAAATCGAGTTTAGTGACGCGTCTCTGGGTTGTCAACCCTCGTGCTGTTCCGGCACGTGCAAGGCGGAGAGGTGGGTGAAGCGGACTTCGGCACCCTGCCCGCGGATCAAGTGCGCCGCCTCAATCCCCGCCCATGCCGCAGCCTTTGCGCTGCGGCCGCGTTCCTCCGTTCCCATGTGTGAACAGAGGCGACGCTACTCGCGCCCAGCGTCTCCATGTTCAGCCCCGTGAGTCCACCAGTCAGCGTGGCAAAAGCGCGATTCGAAACCTCCCTTACTGGAATGGGGGTTGACGCCCCCTTGTGGCGCTCACGTATACTCAAGCCGTGCAAATGCAGGAGGCTCGCGTATCCCCTCTGGGTGAGACCCTCCAGCGCGCCAGGCAGACCCGCGGTATTACCATAGAGGACGCGGCCCGCGCGACCCGCATCCCTCTGCGTTATCTGCAGGCCCTGGAGCAGGAGGACTTTGGCATCCTGCCCGCCCCCGTCTACGCGCGGGGGTTTCTGCGCTCCTACTCTGGCTATCTGGGACTGGATCCGACTGATCTACTCCCCTTCTTCCCCGTGGGCCACGTTGAGGAGCCCAAGCTGGAGCCGTTGCCGGAGGTGAGGCAGCCGCGCACCTTGTCCCTCAGTGGCATCATCGCCATCGCAGTCGTGGGGGCCCTCATCTTGTTGGTCATCGGCCTGTACAGCATCGGCAACGAAGGCGGCGAGGGTAGCTCTCTGCTACGCCGCGAGCCGGTGGCGTTGGAGGACAGCGCGCCGCCCGTGGTGGTGCCGCCGGAGGGTGAGATGCCTGCGGCAGAGCCCGGCGTCAGCCAGGCCCTGCCTGACTTGGCGGGACGAAGCCTGGACGAGGCCATCGCTATCGTGGAGGAGGCTGGCGCCGGCTATCTGGTCATCGGTGTGCGGGAAGGGGAGGTACCGGTGGGGCAGGTGGTGGATCAGCAGCCGGTGCCGGGCACGGTCGTCGAGCCTGGCAATCTCGTCACCCTTATCGTCAGCCGCTAGCCTTTGCCGGCCTGCCGGCGCTCCCATCTCACCGCCCACGGTACTTGTCGCAGCCCCTGCGCTGCCGCACAATGACCCCTGCGATGCGAAGGGCGTGGCTG
>CAYFYG010000011.1:0-1833 GCA_964347225.1 uncultured Dehalococcoidia bacterium
TCTCGAAGGTCCCTGCCGGTGCCCGTCCCTACCACAGCTTTCACGTGCTCGAGGTCTACCCCCGCATCGGCCTCATGCGCACCGGCGCCGTGCATCACGTCCTGGAGACGATGGAACAGTGCCGCATCCGCTGGGGCAGGGTGTTGTCAGTGGGAAGATCGGACTTGGTGGTCGAGGTGCAGCCTCTTGTGCTGCGAGGGGACAGGCTGGAACTCGCGGAAGCGAAAAGGGAGACGATATCTCGATGGGTTGACGGCCGCGGCTTCGTGGACGCAGTGCAGAGTGGCGACTGGGTGTCCATCCACTGGGGCTGGGCGTGCGATACCCTGACCCCACGGCAGCGAGCGAACCTGGAGCACTACACGCGGTGGCACATCGCACTCTACAACTGCGGATCAACAGCCGCAATCGGAGAGGCCGGAACAGTGAGGTGACAAGTGCAAGATCGAATCCTAGTTCCACTCGACGGCTCGGCGTATTCGGAAGAGGTACTCCCCTACGCCAAGGGCATCGCCAACGCGACTGGAGCACGGCTTGCATTGCTGCGAGTGGTCGCCGACGAAGGTGAAATACGCGACGCTAGGGAGTATATCGAGGCTTTGGCCCGCGACCTCGGTGGTGAAGGGGAGGTGTCGGTGGCGGAGACCGGCGTCACAGGTGCGATCCTGGAGGAGGCAAGTCCAGACCCACACGCCCTTGTCGCCATGAGCTCACACGGACGGACGGGTATCCTGGAGGCCCTCCTCGGCAGCGTTGCCCTCGGTGTGGTGCGCAGGGCAGGACAGCCGATCCTGATTTATCGACCTCGAGGCAGTCCCGCAAGAGGGCCGGGGACAACGCCCAAGATCGAGAGGGTAGTCCTTCCCCTCGACGGCTCGGCGTTCTCTGAGAGCATGATCCCGGCGGCCGTAGAGATGGCGGACTCTCTGAAGGCCCGCCTCGTGTTGGTGCACGTCGTTTCGCCGGACGTGAAGGTGCCGCCAGGCATACCGGCGGAAGACTTGCTCGAGTCCTCGTACGTACGCTCGCAAGCAGACCGGATCGAGAAGACGTATGGGGTGCGGCCGGACTGGGACGTCCTCCACGGCCAACCCGGGGATGCTATCTGTCGGTACGTGGAGGGGCAACGCGACACGATCCTCGCTATGTCGTCACACTCAAGGAGCGGCCTCAAGCGAACGATCTTCGGCAGCGTGGCAAGCGAATGTCTCCGGCGGTCAGGCGCTCCCCTGCTGGTACTCTGGCCCCAATGCCAGCGTGAAGACTGGGGCGGGCCGCGGGAGAGGGCTACCGCCCGCGCCGCTCCGTCCCCCTGATCGAGCTGATCAGGCCAGCGATGTTGGCCATCGGGGGAAAGCAGGCGTCTGGTCCCGCCAGTGTGGAGACACTTGTCGGCGACACGTTCCCAGATGAGCGCCTCTGCCCTTGCCTTGGTGCATGGGCGGCGGCCAACTGGTCAAGATCGCAAAGCGCCGCTGCGCGGACAAGGGCAGCGCTCTACGCGCGCACCTCATCGATCAGAGAGCCAGAGCATGAGGCGGCGGGACCGCTCGATGTCCTTCACGATCTTGCGGTCCCACTGCGCCAGCCGCTCCTGCGGGAGGATCGACCTGATCCGCGCCCAGGAGATGGGGTCACCGGCCCGGAGGCGCTCCATGGCGGTGACAGCGGCAAGAAAGCAGGTGGCATCGCCCAGGTCGGACGTGTCGACAACCTCGCACTCCAGCCAAGCGAGGCAACCCTTTAGGATCGGGTTGCCCTTGGGAGTGAGGCCTACGTCCAGGCCCGCCATCTTGTCCTCGTCGCGACCTGAGACGAATCCCAGCTTGGGGA
>CAYFYG010000012.1:0-2695 GCA_964347225.1 uncultured Dehalococcoidia bacterium
GCCGAAAACGCTGGTGGAGAAGCTCAAGGCCCACGCCCAGCTCTACGATTCCCTTAACGGGCCTCGGGATGTCCAGCCGGCCCTCCACCTGGTGTACGCCACCGCACAGAGCAACCCGGGCCGCGAAGGCCTCCACCTCCTATACGTGGACGAGGAGACGCTGCGGGAGTACATCGATCTCGCCTGTGAGAACGGCCTGCTCATCTTCCTGGACCTCCAGATCGGTCGCAGCGACGTGCAGAGCGAGCTCACCAAGATCCTCCCTCATCTGAAGCAGCCGCACGTCCATGCCGCCCTCGACCCCGAGTTCGCCATGTCGCAGGGAGAGGTGCCGGGCGAGACCATCGGCTCCCTGGACGCCGCCGATGTTAACTCCGCCCAAGCCATTCTCCAGGATTTCCTGCGGGAGGGCGACCTCCCGGACAAGATCCTCGTTGTTCACCAGTTCACACACAGCATGCTCACCAACCCGGAATTGATCGATGACCTGCCGCGCGTGAAGCTCGTTATCGACATGGACGGATTCGGGCCATCGGAGATCAAGCGGGTCAAGTACGGCTGGTACGCCGCCCCCGCCGAGTACTCCGGCATCAAGCTGTTCTTCCACCACGACCCCGACCTCATGAGCGAGCAACAGGTGCTTGAACTGGATCCGGACGTGATCATCTACCAGTGATGATTGCGATGGCAAGTCAAGTGGATTGAGTCGGAGACCCGATCATCGGTCCGCCTATCGTTACGTTGCCAGCTGGCTGTTGTGGCGATGTGGCCGCTCCAACCACCGTACCTCTGCCATCCCTAGCAGCGGCCTCGACTCGCCTTCTCCCGCGGGAGTCGTAGGACCAACAAACCGTATTCGCGGGTTGACAGTTGGCTCTCCGGTTCCCAAACTAGAGACGACTTATGGCCAAGCAGGCTGAATCGGAAACAGACCCCCAGACCGACGCGGCCGCCTTCGCCGGCCTCACCATCGAGGGGATGCTGCACGACCGCTATGACGGCAGTGATGCGCGCGACATCTTCGCCAAGGTGGAGGGCTTCAAGCTCACCGAACAGGCCCGCGCCGTCGGGCTCTATCCCTTCTTCCAGCCCCTGGACCGTAACGACGGCCCCGAGGCCGAGATCTACGGCCGGCGCGTCGTCATGCTGGGCTCCAACAACTACCTCGGCCTGACCCGTCACCCCCGCGTCCTCCAGGCGGCCCGCGACGCCATCAACGAGCACGGCACTTCCCTCACCGGTTCCCGCCTCCTCAACGGCACCACCCACCTGCACGAGCGGTTGGAGAACAAGATCGCGGAGTTCCTGGGCGTGGAAGCCGCGCTGGTGTTCACCACAGGCTACCAGACCAACCTGGGCGTCATCTCCTCCCTGGTGAACCGACGCTCCGTGGCGGTTGTGGACAAGGCCGACCATGCTAGCATCTACGACGCCTGCCGCCTGGCGGAGGGGGAGATGCTGCGCTTCCGCCACAACGACGCTCGGCACTTGAACACCGTCCTCCGTCGCGTCGGCAAGGACAAGACCTCGCTGGTGGTCATCGATGGCGTGTTCAGCATGGGTGGTGATATCGCCGACCTGCCCGCTATCGTGGAGGTGTGCCGCCGCCATCAGGTGCGCCTCATGGTGGACGATGCCCACGCCATCGGCGTCATCGGCGTAGGCGGCCGCGGCACGGCCAGCCACTTCGGCATCGAAGGGGCCGTGGACCTGACGATGGGCACCTTCTCCAAGTCCTTTGCCTCCGTCGGCGGCTTCGTGGCGGGGAGCCGCTCGGTGCTGGAGTGGATCAAGCACTTCGGCCGCTCTATGATTTTCTCTGCCAGTCTGCCCCCGGCCTCGGCCGCCGCTGCCCTGGCTGCCCTGGAGGTGCTCATGGAGGAGCCCGAAAGGGTGGAAGCGGTGCGGCGCAAAGGGGCGATGCTGCGCGACGGCCTGCGCGACATGGGGTTCGACACTGGTGATTCCCAGACGCCGATCGTCCCCGTCACCATCGGCGACGAACGGGCCACCGTCACCTTCTGGCGCGACTTGCTGGAATGCGGCGTCTACACCAACCCCGTAATCTACCCTGCCGTCGCCATGGGCAGTGCCCTCCTCCGCACCAGTTGCATGGCCACCCATAACGACGAGCAGATAGAGTCCTCCCTGGAGAAGTTCCAGACCCTGGGCCGCAAGCACGGCCTGCTGCCCTGAGGAGCCTGAAGATGTCGGTGACCGTGGCGCCGGTCTCTGGCCGACGTGATCTCGACACCTTCATCAAGCTTCCCTTCCGCCTGTATCGGGACGACCCTAACTGGGTGCCCCCGCTCCTCTATCTGGAGCGGCGGCGGTTCGATCCCAAGACCAACCCGTTCCTCCTGCACGCCGATCACGAGCTCTTCCTGGCCCGCCGCGACGGCCAGGTCGTTGGGCGCATCTCTGCCCAGGTGGACCGCGAGCACAACCGCTTCCACCAGGAGCGCACCGGCTTCTTCGGCTTCTTCGAATCGGAGGATGACCCGGAGACGGCCCGCGCCCTCTTCAGCGCAGCCGAAAGCTGGCTCCAGGAGCGCGGCATGGATGCCGCCCGTGGACCCCTCAGCTTCTCCATCAACCAGGAAGTAGGCCTCCTCGTGGACGGCTTCGACATGCCGCCAATGATCATGATGGCCCACTCCCGGCCCTACTACGCGCGTCTCATTGAAGGTGCGGG
>CAYFYG010000013.1:0-6584 GCA_964347225.1 uncultured Dehalococcoidia bacterium
CCTCCGATGAGATCGCCCACAGCGAAGACGTTGGGCTCGCCGGTGCGGTAGCTGTCGTCCACCTGCACGTAGCCCTTCTCCACATGGACGTTTGTGTTCTCCAAGCCCAGGCCGTCAGTAAGAGCGTCCCGGCCAGTGGCCACTAGCACGTTCTCAGCGCGCACGGTCTTTTCGGAGCCCTCGTGCTCGACGGTGAGCTCGACCACGTTGTCGAAGGTGCGCGTGGCCTCGGGCCGGACACGAGCGGAGGTAAGGACGGCAGCGCCGCGGGCGGCGAGGAGCTTCTCGATGCCCTTGCCCAGGTCAGCGTCCTCCAGGGGCAGCAGGCGGGGCAGCAGCTCGATGACGGTGACCTCCGTGCCCACGTCCAGGTAGAAGGAGGCGAACTCGAGGCCCACGGAGCCAGCCCCGAGGACGACGATGGAATTGGGAACGTCCGTCATTTCCAGACAGTGGTCGCTGGTGAGGACGCGCACGCCGTCGGGCTCAAGCCCGGGCAGGGCCTTCGGCTTGGAGCCCGTGGCGAGGACGACGTTTTTCGCCTGCAGGCGCCGACCTTCAACGTCTACCTCCAAGGACGAGAGGAGACGGGCACGACCTTCGATGATCTTCACCTTGTGCTTCTGAATGACAGAGCGCAAGTTCTTGTGGAGGGCGCCGACGACCTGATCCTTACGAGCGCACAGCAGAGAATAGTCGAGGGAGATGTTGTCGGCGGCGATGCCGAAGGTGCGACTGTTGCGGAACAGGGAGAGGTTGTGGGCGGTCTCCAGGAAGAGCTTGGTGGGGATGCATCCCCTGTGGAGGCAGACGCCGCCCATTTTGTCGCGCTCGACGAGGGCTGCGGTGAGGCCCAACTGAGTGGCGTGGATGGCGGCGGTGTAGCCGCCGGTGCCACCTCCGATGACGACTAGGTCAAAAGCCTCCACGACCTGCTCTTCCCGACGCACCCCCATCGGCCAGAGATATTGCTACCTCTGATTGTAGAAACACAAATCGCCTATGACATTGTCTCAGGGCCACCCCGGACTGTCAACGCGAAGAAGGGCGCCCTGGGGGTCGCCAATACGACACTGTTTGAGGTAGACTTATGCCTCGGTAGTTGCCGATCACGAAATATGCCCGACAAAGTAGCGATCGTTGGAGTAGGCCAGACGACGTTCCGGGCCACGAGCCCGGGACTGTCGTACAAGGAGCTGATGTTCGAGGCCGCCACCCGCGCCTATGAGGACGCCGGGGTGGAGGCCCGCACGGAGATCGACTCGTTCCTGACCTGCTCCGAGGATCTGGCCGAGGGCACGAGCATCTTCGACGAGTATGTGCCGGACCAGATCGGCGGCGCGGAGCGGCCCGTGTACACGGTGGGCGGGGACACAATCCAGGGTCTGGCTACGGCATATATGCAGATCGCCAGCGGCGTCGTGGACGTGGTGGCGGTGGAGGCGCACAGCAAGGCCTCCAACGTGGTCACTGGCGGGGAGCTGCACGCGTTCGCTCTGGAACCGATCTTCGTGCGACCGCTGGGCTTCAACGCGCACGCAATGGCAGGCCTCGAAGCGTCGATGTACCTGGCGACCAGCGGCGCCACCCGAGAGCAGTGCGCACACGTGGCGGCGAAGAACCGGCGCAACGCTCTGACCAACCCCAGCGCGGCCTACGGCGCGGCCATCGATCCGCAGGACGTCCTCGCCTCGCCACCTGCTTTCGCGCCGCTGTCGGACCTGGAGGTAAGCGCACCTGCGGACGGAGCCGTAGTTATCGTCCTGGCGTCCGAGAAGCGGGCGAAGGGCCTGAGAGGCCAACCGATATGGGTGCGCGGGATCGGCTGGGCGACAGGGACCGGCCTCATAGGAGACAGCGACGGAGCCACGGCAGATTACGCCAAGATCGCCGCGGAAATGGCCTACCGTATGGCCGGGATCCAAGATCCGCGCCAGGAGATCGACTTCGCCGAGGTGGACGACAGCTACTCCTACAAGGAGTTGCAGCACCTGGAGGCGCTGGGCCTGTTCAAGCAAGGGCAAGCCGGAGCGGCCACGGTGGGAGGGGCCACCAGCCGCGACGGTGAGTTGCCGGTGAACGGGTCGGGCGGGTGCCTGGGAGTGGGCCAGTTGCTGGAGGCGAGCGGCGGGCAAAAGGTGGCGGAGGTGGTGGCGCAGCTCCGCGGGCAGGCCGGGCCGAGACAGCTCAAGAAGACCGGGACCGGACTGGCGCAGTCGTGGCGGGGTATCCCCACGGCCACGGGAGCAGTAGTGGTATTGAGTCGTGAGTAGGAAGACAGCGAAGGCCGAACGATGCGCAAGGTAGCAGTTGTGGGAGCGGGGCTGACGCGATTCATGCGCCGCGCGCAGGAGACGGGGCCGGAACTGGCTTGGCTGGCGGCCCGCCAGGCGCTGGAGTCGTGCGGGCTGACGCTTAAGGACGTCGGCAGCGTGGCTCTGGGCTCTGCCCCCGATGCCTTTGACGGTGTTCACATGAAGGGCGAGTACCTGTCGCCAGGTGCCGGCGGCTGGGGGCGGCCGGTGATTCGCCCGTACGCAGGCGGCGGCACCGGCGTCCTTATGCCGGTCCACGCCTGGTTTGAAGTCGCCTCGGGGATCTCCGACGTTTGCCTCGTGGTGGCGGAGGAGAAGATGTCCACCTGCCACCCCCACCCCCAGGGCGCGTTCATTACCATCTTCGACAACATTCTGGAGCGGCCGCTGGGGCCAAACCTGATCTGGATCTTCGCCCTGGAGATGCGGCGCTACATGGAGACCTACGGCATCACCAAGGAGGAGATAGCGCGCGTCTCGGTGAAGAACAAACGGAACGGCCTGGACCACCCCTCAACCCACGTGGCGCAGGAGATCACGGTCCAGGATGTGCTGGACTCGGAGGTTATGGTGGCGCCGGTGAACCGGCTGGACATCAGCCCGGCGAGCGACGGCGCCGCAGCGATCGTCATGGTCTCCGAGGAGGTGGCGCGGCGGGTCACAGACAAGCCGGTCTGGATCAAGGGGATCGGCTGGAACCTCGACACAACCTACTGGACGAACCGTGACCTAGCGTATCCGGCGTACGTTGAGCGGGCGGCCCGCATGGCCTACAAGATGGCAGGGGTGACGGAGCCACGGAAGCAGATCAACATCGTGGAGCCGTACGACCCGTTCTCGTACAAGGAGCTGCATCACCTGGAGGGGCTGCAACTGGCCGACAAGGGGGAAGCGCCGAAGATCACCGCCGACGGCGTGACGCAGCGCGACGGGAACATGCCTGTCTGTCCCTCCGGGGGACTGCTGGGCGTGGGCAACCCAATCGCAGCGGCAGGACTGATGAAGGTAGCGGAGATCTTCTGGCAGCTCCGCGGCGAGGCGGGTGCCAGGCAGGTGCCGGGTCACCCCAAGATGGGTCTGGCGCAGGCCTGGGGCGATCTGATGCAGGTGGGCACGGTAGCGGTCATGGGGGTCGACTGATGAGGGAAGGAGGCACGCCGCTGCCGGGCACGCCCCTCAGTGACGGGGCGGTTCACCGGGGCGATGCTCTCACCCAACAGTGGCCGACGTCATTGCGGTACGCCTGGGACACGGGTGTAGCCATTGGCCGCTTTCTCAGCGAGCTCAAGAACGGCCGCATCATCGGTCGGCGCTGCGAACGCTGTGAACGAGTGTTGGTGCCACCAAGGATGTTCTGCGAGCGATGCTTCCGCCCCACCGACGCCTGGGAGCTTGTCAAAGACAGCGGCACTGTCAATACCTTCTCGGAATCGTACATCCGCTGGGACGTCAGCCGCGTCGCGGAGCCGATCCTGATCGCAGTGATAGAGATCGACGGCGCCAGCAGCGGCGGCTTCATGCACCTCCTTGGGGAGGTGAAGCCAGAGGACCTGCGCATCGGCATGAAGGTCAAGGCTGCATGGAAGGTACCGGAGGAGCGCGAGGGCTCAATTCTGGACATTCGTTACTTCCGACCCTTCGACTCGGCTCAGGACAGGCCGGATTAGGAGCGAGGATGGGCAGCACCGAGCACATAGAGCGAGTGACAGACCTTCGGGCGTGGCCCGGGGATTTCCCGCTGAGCCACCTGTACACGATGGGCATCGCGGGGGAGCGCTTCTTCCGGGAACTGAAGGACAACGGACGGTTCGTAGGGACGCGATGCGCCGCCTGCGAACACGTGTACCTGCCGCCATCGCTGTTCTGCCCGCGGTGCTTCGCGGCGCTGGAGGAGTGGCAGGAGGTGGGCGCGCAAGGGGTCGTGAGGGCGGTGACCACAGCGTATCGCGGCGTAGACGGCGGCACGCTGAAGGCACCGGAGACGCTGGCGCTCATCCAGCTCGATGGGGCGGACGACCTGCTGGTGCACCGCATCGAAAAAGCGGATAGCGTGCGCATCGGCGACCGGGTGGAGGCCGTGCTCAAGGACGCGGACGAGCGAAAGGGCTCGATCCTGGACATCCGCTTCTTCCGGCCGGCGTGAACCCCGCGCCGGGGCGCCATGAACTTTCGCCTGAGTGAATCCGAGGAACGCCTTCGGGCTGAGGTCTGCCGGTTCCTCACCGAGGCACTGGGGACGACTCACACGTCCGAGCCGCGGCCGATGCCGCCCGGCTATATGCCGGCGCGCGATTTCGAGCGCAAGTTGGGAGAGCGCGGCTGGCTGGCCCTGAGCTGGCCGCCGGAGTACGGGGGAGGAGGCCGCCCGGTGGCGGAGCAGTTCATCGCGGAGGAGGAGGTGGCGCTGCACGGCGGGCCGGCCAGCGACGCGATCGCCCGCGTTATCGTGGCGCCGATCCTCATGGCCAGGGGCAGCGAGGAGCAGAAGCGCCGCTATCTTCCGCCCCTGGCCCGCGGCGAGATCACTTTCTGCCTGGGATACACGGAGCCGGAGGCCGGGTCCGACCTCGCGTCGCTCCAGACGCGGGCCGTAGCCGATGGCGACGACTACGTGATCAGCGGGCGCAAGATATACACCAGCGGGGCGGACGAAAGCGACTATTGCTGGCTGGCGGCGCGCACCGACCCTGATGCGCGCAAGCACGCCGGCCTATCGGTGCTCATCGTGCCGATGCGGTCGCCGGGCGTCGAGGTCGGGCCGCTGCTGAACCTGCTGGACGAAGAGTGGTTCAACGAGGTCACCTTCGACGACGTACGTGTTCCCCGCAGCGAGCTGGTGGGCGGGGAGAACCGGGGCTGGGAGGTCCTGACGTCGGCGCTGGGAATGGAACGGATAACGATCTACCGAGCCTTCCTGCACATGCGAATGCTGTGGTCGCTGGTGCGGGAGGCCAAGCGGGACCGGGGCGGCCGCCGGCCCCTTCGACAGGCTCAGGGCAGGCCGTGGGACGACACGCGCGTGCGGCAACGGCTGGCCGCGCTAGCGGCGGACTTCGAGGTGGCGCGGCTGCTGCTATGGCGGGCGATAGGGCTGCATGAGAAGGGCGAGGAGTTCCCGGCTCAGGCGGCGATGGTGAAGCTGTTCAACACTGAGCTGGCCCAGCGCCTGTACACGACAGGTGTGGAGATGATGGGCCCGTACGCGGCGATCATGGCGGGCCGACGGGCGCTGTGGGAGGGAGCGGTGCCGCACGGGTACGTCTCGGCGGTGCAGGAAACGATAGGGGCGGGGAGCTCGGAGGTGCAGCGGGAGATCATCGCCCTGCGGGGGCTGGGGCTCCCGCGGGGGTAGCCGCTGTCATTCTGAGGGGAGCGAAGAATCTCGAAAGTACGGCACCGCCACCCTCTCCCGCGAGATTCTTCGTCGCTGCGCTCCTCAGAATGACAGATCAGCGGGGGCTGGGGCTGCCCAGAGGCTAACCCTCTAGCTGGGCCTTGAGAGACTCCAGGGACTCCTCAATCTCGTTCTGGAAGAGGCGGTTCATGAACAGGGCGTCCAGGAGAATTCCCAGCGGACCCATCGGCGGCCTGTAGTCAACGATCCACTCGACGTACGTCCCATCAGTCCTGGGCTCGAAGGTCATCCGCGCTTCCATCTCCAAACCACTGGTAACCTCTCGGGCGAAGGAGCGGGGTGGATCGTACTCCGTCCACACCTCATCGAGAGCCTGGGTGCGCGGCCCAAGCTTGAAGAGGCGGCGATCGGTGGTGCCCTCCGTCTTGCCGTCGCCGGAGGTAATCTCGACCTCCTTGATGAACGTGATCCAGTCCCGCTGGGCGGAGGGATCGGTGGCGCGATCGAAGACCTTCTCGGGCGAGGCGGCGATATCGATGGACTTGCGGATGAAGGGCACTGTGGGCGTCGCTCCTTTCCCGGCTATCGCGGCGAGACTAATACGGCGGGTGTTGGGTGTCAAGAAGGGCAGTGGGTCTTGCAGGGCTTGCAGTGGGAGTTATAATGTTAGGGCTGAGAGCGGAAGTGGCTCAGTGGTAGAGCACCTCCTTGCCAAGGAGGGGGTCGCGGGTTCGAATCCCGTCTTCCGCTCCATTCTTTTTCCCAGCGAGCGGACGGCTGCAGGCCGAGTCCTGGACAGCGGTGCTGGCTCGTCGCGTGACGTCGGCGCGGGAGGCGTCAGTAGGTGTACAGCCTGCCGTAGGGGCGGAGATAGAGGGGGACGAGCTTGAGGAAATGGCCGGAGAGCAACTCCT
>CAYFYG010000014.1:0-13473 GCA_964347225.1 uncultured Dehalococcoidia bacterium
CGCACGCGTCCGTCGGCAAATGCCCGCAGTGTCTCCACCACCAGCGGCAGCTCCCGCGCTACACCCTGGCGGCGGATCTCCTGGAACAGAGCGTTCTCCCCTCCATCCTCCGCCCTGACTGCCTCCACGCCCCGCCGCTCCACGTCGCGCCACATCTCGTCGAGGCCAAGGCCGCGGATCGGGTACGTGCAGTACGCGACCGGCGGTCCCATGTCCAGGTCCGTCGTGGCCAGGTGCATGCGCACGCCGGAGTGGTCGGCCCCGGTTTCCATCAGCCACCAAATCACCCCCTGCCAGGTGCCCGGTGGGCCGTCCGGAGCCGCCGGATGCAGGTTCAGCATGTCGTAACGCTGGCACATGACGTCAGTGCCGATGAGCATGTACCCGGCCAGTACGCCAAGGTCGAACCGATAGGGCTCCAGCAGGCGGATCACCTCCCGGTCGAAGTCGCGCCGCCACTCGGGGAGCGCCTCGCCCGCCTTCGCCGGCTCCTCGCCGCGCTCGCGCCGGAAGCGCAGCGTCGACAGATGTACCACTGGCAGGCCGTAGCCACGGGCCTGCTCGAAGAGCTGATCAGTCTGCGGGTCCTGGCCCGGCTCCCGGTTGCAGAACACGACCGCGATCTCGGCGTCCAGCCGCCCGGCTGCGATCTCATCGTGAACGGTGGCCAGCAGGCTCCGTGACCCGGGCCCGCGGCCTGTCGTGAACCAGCCCAGGCGCAGCATCAGGCGGGCCTCCAGCCCAGCTTCCGCCGCAGCGACGCGTAGCGGCTGATCAGGTGCACCAGCGGCGTCGCCGGACGCCCCACCAGCGTCCCCCAGCGCAGCGCTTCCAGCAGCTCCTCCGGCCCCTCGAACGCAGGCGCCTCCACGTAGGCCCGTCCCATCTCCCGCGGCGAGTGGGCATCGGTCACTGCCACGCCCGCCAACCCGTGTTCTTCCGCTGCGCGCGTCGCCGCGTCGTTGTCCCGCTCCATGGTCGTGCGGGCGTTCATCACCTCGATGATGTCCGCCTCCGATGCCAGTCCTGCCAGACGTTCGGCGCCGATCCCCCCACGAAATCGGTCCAGCGGGTGCGGTAGCGATACCAGCCCCGACTGGGCTCTAATGCGCTCGATCGTCTCCCGGGCGCTCAATCCCGGCGGTATCTCCTCGCTCAAGAACAGGCCGATTATCTCACCCTCCCGGGAGCATATCTCCTCGCCCAGGATCACCCGGAAGGGTGCGATCTCCTGCACCGCCAGCGCCCCCTGCATCGTGTCGTGATCGGTGACGGCCACGCACGTGATCCCCTTCCGCTCACACGCCTCGACGAACCGTCGAGGTGATGTTATCGCGTCCCGCGAGTAGTGCGTGTGCGTGTGCAGATCGATGCGCAGCGGCCGGTCGTCGTTCATTCGGGCGGGATCTCCTCCTCTTCTTCCGGCGGGTACGGTTCCGGCTCCCCGCTCACGGCGGCGAACTCCTCCTGCAGCTCCGTGATCTTCAGCTCCGCCTGCTGCAGTATCTCCTGGCAGCGCTGGGCCAGCTTCATCCCCTCTTCGTACAGGGCCAGCGACTCCTCCAGTGTGAGCCCGCCCTCTTCCAGCCGGGTCACCGTCTCCTCTAGTCGCCTGTGCAGGCTTTCGAACCCCTCGTGCTCCGGCTTCTTCCTAGAACCCATATTGCCTCGACACCTCGGCCGGAAACCTCCCGTCATGTACGTGTACCGTCAGTCGGTCGCGTCCCTGCACCTGCCGGACGCTGGTCACCACCCGCCTATCCTCGCGCATCTGCACGACCGCGTAGCCGCGGGCCAGCGTACGCCGGGGGTCCAGCGACCTGAGCTGGGCCGCGAAGCTGCTCACCCTCTCACCACGCCGCGTCGCCGCCCGCTCCATCGCCACCTCCACCGCTAGCACTAGCCCGCCCAGCCGCTGCCGCCACTGCCCCACCTCGGGCCGGGCCAGCCGCAGGCGATGGACTGCCTGCTCGGTCGCGGCCCGTCCCTGGCTCACCTGCCCGCCCGTCCAGGCCTGAAGGGACAGTGCCAGCCCTTCCACGCGGCGCCGGATTTCCGCTCGGTCCGGTACCGCCGTCTCTGCCGCCGCCGACGGCGTTGGCGCCCGCAGGTCCGCCACGTAGTCCGCGATGGTGTAGTCCGTCTCGTGGCCGACGCCGCACACCACCGGCGCTCGGCTCCCGTACACCGCCCGCGCCACGGCCCCCTCGTTGAACGCCCACAGCTCCTCCATGGAGCCGCCGCCGCGGGCCAGGATGATGACGTCGACGTCCGGCTCGGCATTGAGCCGGCGCAGCGCCGCCACGATCCCCGGCACCGCCTCCGCGCCCTGCACCGCCGTCGCTGCCAGCACAACCTCCGTCACGGGCCACCGTCGCCCGACCACGTGACAGACATCGTGGAGCACAGCCCCGGTCGGCGAGGTGACCACGCCCACACGACGCGGGAACTCCGGCAGCGGCCGCTTCCGGGCCGGGTCGAACAGCCCCTCACCTTCGAGCTGCTCCTTCAGCCGCTCGAACTGGGCCTGCCACACCCCCACGCCCGCCGGCTGCACGAAGTCCACGATCAACTGAAGGTCGCCGCGGGCCTCGTAGAACGAGACGTTGCCGTGGGCCAGCACCTGCGCCCCGTTCTCCACCGGTTCGCCTCCGGAACTGCGACGGAACATCACGCACCGCACCTGGGCTCCCTCGTCCTTGAGCGTGAAGTACTGGTGGCCGGCGCTCGACCGCGTGTAGTTCGAGACTTCGCCCTCCACCCAGATGTTTGACAGGCGCAGGTCGCTCTCGATCAGCTCCCTCAGGTAGTGGGCCAGCCAGGAGACCCGATACGCCTCGATCAAGCGCTGCCTACCCTCTCCCCAGGTACTCCCCGGACCGCGTGTCGACTTTGACCGTATCCCCAACGTTGATGAACAGCGGTACCTGCACCGTGATGCCGGTCTCCAGCTTGGCTGGCTTCGTGCCTCCCTGCGCCGTGTCTCCCTTCACCCAGGGGTCCGTCTCCGCCACCGTCAGCTCCACCGCCGCCGGCAGCTCCAGCCCCACCGCCTCATCCCCGTACATCAGGACGTCGCAGTTGGCGTTCTCCCGCAGGTAATCTAGGGCGTCGCCCAAGCGCTCCCGGCTGAGGGGGAACTGGTCGTACGTGTCCGTGTTCATGAAATGGTGCAGGTCACCGTCGCTGTACAGGTATTGCGAGGGCTGGCGCTCCACCCGCGCCCGCTGGAAGCGAGTGCCCGCCATCACTGTCCGCTCGACGATGTGGCCGCCACGGATGTCCCGCAACTTCATCCGTACCTGCGCTGTCCCCCTGCCCATCTTGATGTGGGCCACGTCCAGAACCTGGTACAGCGTGCCGTCAATCTCCAGCGCTATCCCCTTCCTCAGGCCACCCGTCTCGATCATCAAGTCCTCCCCTTACTGCGTCAGCGAGCTGGCCAGCACTCCCGCCGCCAGCAAAAGCCCGAACACCATCGATAGCTGCGCTGTCTGCTGCGGCAGTAGCGCGATGGCTGGCCGTAGCTGTTCCTTCCCTATCCTCATCGGCTGCAACGCCTTCCAGGCCAGCGGTATCGTCACGATCGGCAAGAGCATCCAGGGCGATACCGCAGCTCCGAAGCCCGCGACGAAACCGTATGGGGCCAGCACCAGCGCTGCGTAGACCCAGCGCGACGCGTCGTCCCCCAGGAGCTGGGCCAGCGTTAAGGCGCCGCTGCGACGGTCGGCCTGGGCGTCCCGCAGGTTGTTCGCGTGCAGGATCGCGTCCACGATCAGCCCCAGCGGCACCGCGAACAGCAACGGCAGCAGGTCCATCTCCTCTGTCTGCACCATATACGCCCCCAGGACCAGTATCGGCCCGAAGGCGGCGAAGATGCCCAGATCGCCCAGCGCCCGGTACTTGTATCCCAGCGGGTCTGCCGTGTAGAACAGCCCCAGCGCCAGGCCGATGCCGCCCAGGGCGAGGATGGCGAATCCGGCTTGCCAGACCAAGAACCCGCCGATCCCCGCGCCCACCGCGAAGGCCGCTAATCCTCCCATGATCACGTCTCTCGGTCGCAGGATCGCATCCACGAGCGTCCGGTCGTCGGCGTCGGCGGAACTGTCCACCCCCCGTCGGAAGTCGAAGTAGGTGTTGAACAAGTTGGCGCCTATGTGGAACAGCAGTCCACCCACCAGCGTCAGCACGAACAGCCCACCGCCGAACTCGCCCGCTCGGTGGGCCAGGGCTCCACCCACCAGCATCGGCACGATGGACGCCGGGAACGACCACGGCCTTGTCGCCAGCAGCCACGCCTTGGGCCGATCCAGGGGGCCCATCTCCTCCTTCGTCAGCCACTCCTCGCCGCGACGGTACAGGGTTACCCGCGAGGAAACCCCCGCCGCTATGTCGGACACGGAGAGTCGCTCGGTGATGATGCGCACGATGGTCAGCCCCGGCACCGCCTCCACGAACCCTTCCAGATCCGGCACCTTCCGGGACATGCGCGCGAAAAGTTCCCGGTGCTCCTTCGGTGGTCCAACGATCGTCGCCAGCCCCATCCCCTGCAGGAACCGGTCCGGCTCCTGCCGGCTGACAGTGAAGGCCAGCCGCGGGTTGCGCTTCAGGTTGGTCATCGTCTGCGATGTGGCCTCTACCAGGCACAGAATGTCGAACCCGTCCTCCGCGAAGAACGCCGTCGCGCACCAGGGGTTTGCCTCTCCCTCGCTGGCCAGGCTCATGACTCGGTTCTCGGCCAGCACCTGAGCGATGCGTCTCTTCGGACCCTCCTTCTCTTGGGCCATGCGTCCCTCCTCTAGGGCTTCAGCTCACCTGCTAGCTTGGGCGAGTGGCTCATCACCCGCGCCTTCCCCTCCTCGATGACTACCATATCCTCGATGCGCACGCCACCCCAACCGCTAATGTATATCCCCGGCTCGATGGTGGCTACCATCCCATCCTTGAGTTCGTCCTTCGATGTCTTCGCCAGCCGTGGCGACTCGTGGACCTGCAGGCCGACGCCGTGGCCCAGCCCGTGCCCGAAGTTCTCCCCATATCCAGCTTCGGAGATGGCGCTCTGGGCCAGCATGTGCGCCTCCTCCCCGCTCATGCCCGCCTTCACCAGCTCCTCCGCCGCCAGTTGCGTCGTCAGGACAATGTCGTAGATCTCCCGGAAGCGGCCGTCGCCCTCATCGCCAACCACGATAGTACGGGTGAGGTCGGAGCAGTAGCCCGCCACCCGTACGCCCATGTCGATGATGACGGGCTCGCCGGCCTGGATCGGGTGGTCGCGGGGCTGCGCGTGCGGCATCGCTCCCCAGGGGCCAGCCGCCACGGTCGTCTCGAAGGAGAGGCTGTCGGCCCCATGCTCGCGGGCGTACTTCTCGATCTCCCAGGCCGCCTGACGCTCTGTCCACCCCGGCTGGATACGCTGAGCGATAACCTGGAATACTTCGTCGCCCAGGTCCACCGCCCGCTGGATCGCGGCGATCTCCTCCGGCTCCTTGATGGCCCGCAGGTCCTCCACCAACGAAGGCGCCGCCAGCAGCTTCGGCCGCTCGCCCGCCGGCATCTTGTCCAGCGCCTTCTTCATCGCCTGGTAGGCGCTGACGGTGACGCCCGCTGGTTCAAAGCCGATGCGCTTCCCCACCAGCCCTGCCTCACCCACCAGGCCCCCGAACCAGCTCTCCATCCCATCGTTGGTGCGGAACAGGGTGAACTGAGGCGCCTCCCGCTCCGCCTGTTCGATATAGCGGAAGTCCACGGCGATGAGGGCGGAATCGGCGGTGATGAGGAGCCAGCCTGTGGAGCCGGTGAAGCCGGACAGGTAGCGTCGGTTGGCCGCGTGGGTGTGGAATGTGTCCTCCACCGGGGCCCCCACCAGGAACCCGTCCAGCCCAACATCCGCCATCTTCTCCCTCAGCCGCCGAAGGCGATCGCTCATGCGGTGCGCTCTTTCAAGATCGCGACAAGGGACTCCAGTGCCGCCAGGTAGCCTCGCCAGCCCAGTCCGCTCACTTGGCCCACTCCCAGATCGGCCAGGACGGAGTGGTGTCGGAACTCCTCCCGCGCATAGATGTTGGAGATGTGCACCTCGACGAACGGTAGCTCGGCCGCGGCCAGGGCATCGCGCAGGGCCAGGCTGTAGTGGGTCAGCGCGCCCGGGTTGATCAGCGCCCCGTCCGCGTCTTTCGCCTGCTCTTGCAGGAAGTCGATGATCTCCCCCTCGTCGTTGGACTGGAAGGCGCTGATCTCCGCCCCCAGCTCCGCTGCACGCCGGCTCACCCGCTCCTCGATCTGCGACAAGGTGACGGAGCCGTACACCTCCGGCTCCCTCTGGCCCAGGGCGTTCAGGTTAGGGCCGTTGATCAGCAGTATGCGCATCTTTTCCTCGGCGGGTTTCCCTTTCGCGCAACCCGACCGTTCAACCGCACTTGATTATAGAACGCCCGCTCATGTACGTGCCGGCGGGCTCTGCCGCTGCCTGCGTCTTTCCAGCAGCACTTCGGTGAGCTTCTCGTGAGCCCGCTGGAGAGCCTCCCGCTGCTGCTCCTCCGTCACGTGCGTGTATATCTGCGTGGTGTTGGCGCTGACGTGTCCCAGCAGGTCCTGCACCACCCGCAGCTCGGCGCCCCCGTCCAGCAGGTGAGTGGCGAACGAGTGCCGCAGAAGGTGAGGGAACACTCGCCGGTCCAGGCCCGCCTTGAGCGCGTGGCTGCGCACGATCTTCTGCACGGAGCGGCCGGACAGCCGACGGCCGTCCCGGTTCACGAACAGTGCGGTCTCCCCCGCCCGGCTCAGCCTGTGTCGACCCTCCCGCAGGTAGCGCTGGAGCGCTTCCGCCGCTGGCCGCCCGATCACCACCACCCGTTCCTTGTTTCCCTTGCCACGCACCCGCACAAGCTGCTCACGCAAGTCCACCGCCGCGGCGTCCAGGCTGACTACCTCGGCCAGCCGTAGCCCGGCCGCGTACATCAGCTCTAGGATGGCGCGGTCGCGAAGTCCCTGGGGGGCATCGGAGTCCGCGGCCTCGATGATCGCCGTGAGCTGGTCTTTGCTCAGTACCTCCGGCAGCCGCCGCTCCCGCTTCGGGCTGCTCACGCCGAGGAGTGGGTCGCGCTCCAGGGTACCCTCCCGCGCCAGGAAACGGTAGAAGGTGTGGATGGTGCTCACCTTGCGGCCTACGCTGGCTGGCGCCGTCCCGGTCTCCCGCAGGCGGGCCAGATAGCGCCGGAACGCCTGCCGGTCCACCTCCAGAGGGCCGATATCCTCCTCGGCCTCCAGGTAGCGCCCGAAGTCAAGCAGGTCGGCGCGGTAGTTCCTCAGCGTGTAGGGGGAGAGGTTGCGCTCCGCCGTCAGGTAACGGAGGTAGACCTCGATGAGATCTTCCATCAGACCGTGGTGGGCGCCGGCTCCTCCTCCGTCACCTCACCCCGCCATTTGCAGGAGGAGCAGCGCGCCCTCGGCATCCCTTCCTCTTGCTGACGCTCGCTGGTGAGCAGGCCGCCACACTCGGGGCAGGCCTGAACCAGCGGCCTGCTCCACACCACGAAGTCGCACTTGGGATAGTTGGCGCAGCCGTAGAAGACGCGCCCCTTGCGCGAGCGCCTCTCAACGAGGTCGCCGCCGCAGCGCGGACAGCCGACCCCCACCTTCGTCAGCAGCGGTCGGCGGCCCTTGCACTCCGGGTAGCGCGTGCAGGCCAGGAACTGGCCGAAGCGGCCCCTGCGGATCACCATCGGCGACCTGCACTCGTCGCACTTCTCGTCCGTCGGCTCCGGCTGGGGCTCCTCTTCGCCCTCCACCGGACGGCTGTTGCGGCATTCCGGGAAACCGGAGCAGGCGAGGAATCTGCCCCGTCGCCCCCAACGGACCATCATGGGGCGCCCACACTTGTCGCACTTCTCCTCGGTCATCTGCCGCTGCGGCGCCGCTTCCTTGGCGGCCTCCAGGGCGCGTTCCAGGGGGCGATAGAACTGCGCCACGACGGGCTCCCAGGACCGCTCCCCGCTGGCGATCTCGTCCAGCTCCTCCTCCATCTCCGCTGTGAACCCCTCGTCGACGAACTCCGGGAAGTGCTCCACCAACAGGTCGTTCACCACGAACCCCAGGTCTGTGGGACGCAGGTAGCGGCCGTCCTTCGCCGCGTAGTCGCGCTCCTGGATCGTCGCCATCGTCGGCGCATACGTGCTCGGCCGGCCGATCCCCTTCTCCTCCAGCGTCCTCACCAGGCTCGCCTCTGTGTACCTTGGTGGCGGCTCCGTGAAGCGCTGCTCGGGAAGCAGATCCAGCAGGAGCAGTCCATCGTCGGCGGCCAAGTCAGGGAGCGGGTTCTTGCCTTCGTCCTCCTCCTCCCCGTTGTCCCTGCTTTCCTCGTAGAGCTGGCGGTAGCCCGCGAACCGCAGCTGCGTGTTGGTGGCGCGCAGGAGAAGGCCCTTGGAGTCGTCTGCGGGGGCGGCCTCGATCTCCACCGTCGTCTGGTCGAACCGGGCGTCGGCCATCTGACTGGCCAGGAAGCGCTGCCAGATAAGGGTGTACAAGCGATACTGCTCGCTTTTCAGGTGACGTCGGATCGCCTCGGGCTCGCGCATCACGGAGGTGGGGCGGATCGCCTCGTGTGCCTCCTGGGCTCCTTTCACCTTCTTTCGGTACTCTCGTGGCGACGGCGGGATGAACTCCCTCCCGAACTTGCTGGCGATGAGCTCACGCGCCTCCGTTCGTGCCGTCGCCGCCACCTGCGTGGAATCCGTACGCATATACGTGATGAGACCCACTTCGCCCTTGGAGCCCAGTGACAGGCCCTCGTAGAGCTGCTGCGCGACGGCCATCGTTTGTCTCGGAGAGAACCCGAGCCGTCGTGAGGCTTCTTGTTGCAGCGTGCTGGTAATGAACGGCGGCGCTGGCCGCCGGGACTGCACCTTCTGCTGGACGGTCAGCACTCGATAGGTCGCTGCCTTGAGAAGGGCGATCAGCCGCTCCGCCTCGATCTGGCTCCCGATCTCCAGCTTGCCCCTTTTCTCCCCCACGTATCCCACGAGACGGGCGCGGAACCCCTGCCTGTCGACAGCCTCGGCCTCATCCGCGGCGCCGTCCCGTCCCTTCGCCAGTTGGGCGTCGATGGTCCAGTACTCCTGGGGAACGAAGTTCTGGATCTCGCGCTCCCGCTCCACCACTAGGCGCACCGCCACCGACTGCACCCGGCCGGCGGAAAGACCTCGCCTGACCTGCCGCCACAGGAACGGGCTCAGCCGGTATCCCACGAGCCGATCCAGGACGCGACGAGCCTGCTGGGCGTCCACCAGTTGCATATCGATCGCGCGGGGGTGATCGAAGGCCTGCCGCACTGCCTCGGCCGTGACCTCATGGAAGACGACGCGCCGGTGACCCTTGCCCTCCAGGTTAACGGCCTTTATCAGGTGCCAGGCGATGGCCTCGCCCTCGCGGTCCGGGTCGGTGGCTAGGTAGACGGCTGAGGCCCCCTCCGCCGCCTGGCGGATCTCCCTCACCGCCCGCGACTTCTCGCGAGGGATTACATACTTCGGCTCGAACCCACGCTCGACGTCCACGCCCAGGACCGACTTGGGCAGATCCCGCACATGGCCCACGGAAGCCCGCACTTCATATTCGCGACCCAGTATGCCGGATATCGTCCGCGCCTTCGCTGGCGACTCCACCACGACCAGGGCCTGGCCTGAGCTTGTCGAAGGCCTCTTGCTCTTCCCCTTGCTCACCCTCTGCTCCCTCCGTAGCTGGCCTGGGCCTCCCTCGCCCGCACGTACGACATCGGTCCCATCTGGCGCACCAGCCCCTTCAGCTCCAGCATCGCCAGGACGCTGCTCACAGTCGCGATCGGGAGGCCGCTGTTGCGGCACACATCATCGATGTGCGCCGGCTCTCTGCTTATATGACGCAGCAACGCAGCCTCCGTATCCGTGGCGGGGATCGTTTCTTTCATCTCTATCTGCTGGGGCACCATCGTCAGGTTCAGTTCCTCCAGCACGTCCTCCACTCTCTGGACCAGCTTGGCGCCCTCCTTGACCAGCGAGTTGGCGCCGCGGCTCTGCACCGAGAAGATGCTGCCCGGCACGGCGAACACCTCCCGGTCCTGCTCCAGCGCTAGCCGAGCCGTGATCATCGCTCCGCTCTTGACGTCGCCCTCCACCACCAGCACACCCAGGCTGAGGCCGGACATGATGCGGTTGCGCCGGGGGAAAAACTCGCCCCTAGGTTGAGTGCCCAGCGGGTAGTCGCTCACCAGCGCCCCCCGCTCGGCGATCTCCAGGGCCAGGCGGGCGTGCTCCGGCGGGTAGACGATGTCTAGACCGCAGGCCAGCACCGCTATCGTGCGGCCGCCCGCGTCCAGCGCCGCTTTGTGGGCGATGCAGTCGATCCCTCGCGCCAGCCCGCTCACCAGGCAAAGCCCGTTCTGGGCCAGCCCATAGCTGAGTTCCTCCGCCACCTGCCTCCCGTAAGGCGTCGGTCGGCGGGTGCCTACCACGGCCACGCACCATTCGTCCGCCGCTGTCAACTCGCCCCGAACGTAGAGAACCGGCGGCAGGTCGTAGATCTCCTTCAGCCGCGCCGGGTAGGCCGGATCATGCTGGGTGCGGGCCGTGACCTTGTGCCTGGCCAGTCGCTCCATCTCGGCGTCGGGCGATATCTCGGCTCGCCCCGAGACGATGCGCGATACGAGCCTGCTGTCCAGCCCTGCGGCTTTGAGTTCGGAGGCTCCGGCCTTCCACGCCTCCTCCATGCTGGGGAAGTGGCTCTCTAGCAGGGAGTAGCGGACGCGCCCCAGCCCCGCGATGCGGTTGAAGGCGATCCAGTACTTGAGTTCGTCCGGCCCGCTCATTGGCGTCAGGCCATTCTAGCACAGCCCTGACGCTACGCCAAAACGGGGGGTGGCTCCTAGGCCGTCTTCCCTTCGCTCTCTCGCTCCTCCGCGGCCCCATCCACCTTGGTCACGCGGACCTTCTTGATGCGCCGTCCCATCACTGTCAGTACCCGCATCACCAGACCGTCCACCTGCACCTCGTCGCCCACGCTCGGCATGCGTCCCAGGCTGGTGACGATGAAGCCGCCCACGCTGTCGAAGTCCTCTTTCTCGATGCTCAGGTCGAACATCTCGTTCAGATCGTCGATGCCCACCCGCGCATCCACGATCGCCTCCGTGGGCGTGACCAGTTGCACGTCCTGCTCCTGGGTGTCGAACTCGTCCTCGATCTCGCCCACGATCTCCTCCACTAGGTCTTCCACCGTCACCAGTCCGGCGGTGCCTCCGTACTCGTCCACCACGATGGCGACGGACACGCGCCGCTGCCGCATCTCCGTCAGCAGATCGTCCACTTTCTTGCTCTCGGGCACGAAGTAGGCGGGCCTGGCCAGCTCACGAATGCTCGTCGGGCACGTGCCGCGCGCTAGGTGCTTGAGCGCCTCCTTCGCATGTACCACCCCGATGATGTTGTCGACGGTGTCCTCGTATACCGGGAGTCGGCTGTAGCCCTTCTCCACCATCAGCTGGGTCACTTCCGCGAATCCGTCGTCCACGTCGGCGGCGATCACATCGATGCGTGGCACCATGACCTCGCGAACGGCCGTCTCCTCCATCTCGACGATACCGCGGATCATCTGCCTCTCCTCTTCGTCGATGCCCCCCTCTGCCTCCTCCGTCTGCACTAGGCGCGCCAACTCCTCCGCCTCCAGCGCCGCCTCCGGGTGCCGCTTCCGCCGCCAGTTTAGGAATGCCGCCACCGGTAGATCCAGCAACCGCACCGGTGCCCCGAAGATCACCCGGAGCACTTCCACGAACGGTTCCAGGTACCGCCGCCAGCGCTCCGGGTTCTGCGAGACCAGCAGTGTGGGCACAGACCGGAGCAGCATCAGGCCGGTCAGCGTGCCCAGGGCGGCGATGGCCACGGCGCCCCAGCTATGGCCAACCTCCTCTAGCACCAGCGCCACTGTAATGGCTGTGATGCTTATCAGGGTCAGATTGCGGGCCAGGGCCAGCGCCGAGAGGGTGGCATGTCGCTCCTGGGTGAACTGCCGCAGAGCCTCCAGGCGCGAAGTCGGCGGCGCGCTCAATGCGCGCGCCCGCACCCCGGCGACCACGCCCGCCTCCGCGGCCACTACGAACAGAAAGGCGATGACGGCTAGGGCCAGCAGGCCAACCCCGGCCCAACTATCGCTATCCACTCTGCTTTCGCACCTGCCTTCTCGTCCGCCTCTTGAGGGAGCGGGCCGGCAGCCCGGCCACGGTCGCTCCGTCCGCCACGTCCTTCGTCACTACAGAGCCGGCACCCGTCTTCGCCCCTCTCCCCAGCCGCACCGGCGCCACCAGCATGGTATCGCTGCCCACAAATGCTCGGTCACCGATGACCGTCACGTTCTTCTTCTCGCCGTCGTAGTTGCACGTCACCGTGCCGGCGCCGATGTTCACTTCTTCCCCCACTTCGGCGTCGCCCACGTAGCTGAAGTGCCCCACCTTGCTGCCCTCGCCCAGACGCGAAGCCTTCACCTCAACGAAGTTGCCGATATGCACCCCCGCCTCCAGATGACTGCCCGGCCGCAGGTGGCTGAACGGGCCCACGTCCACGCCGGACCCGAGCACGGCCCCCTCCACCATCGAAGCCACCACCGCGCAGCCGTCGCCGATCCGCGAGTCCGTGATGACGGCATTGGGGCCGATGATGCAGCGGGCTCCGATGATGCTGCTCCCGCTGATCGTAGTGTTGGGCCTGATCTCCGTGCCCCGGCCGACCTCCACCTTTCCCTCTACATACGTCGTCGCTGGGTCCGTGATGCTCACCCCGGCCTCCAGCAGCCGTGCGCAGGCTAGGAGCCGTTGCTGGGCTTGCGTCTTGAGCGCCTCCAGCGCGTCACCCGCGGCCGTCTCGGCCACGTCTATAGTCTCCCGCCGGCCCCCCACCTTGGGCGGGCCGGCTGTCTCCACTTCATCTTCAACCTAGTCTACCAAAGGGATGTCAGGGACACCGTTCACACACTCAGACGTGGAGATGCCGCCGTTTGTTGGCGAGCTGGGGAGGAAGATAGACAGGAAAGGCCCGCAACTACTATCTGGAGGTTCGTCGCTACTCAAAGTGGTAATCAGCCCGTTTCTTGATGACGATTTCGTGAAACCATCCTAGTGGGCAAGCTGGTAGGCTGTCAAGCTAACGTCCCCCCAGGACGGCGAGGGCGGGACAGAGGGAGCGGTGCCTCGTGCCTGGTGCCCAGGCTACGCTATAATTCCCTCGAACCTGCCATGGAAACCGACCAAATCCGCGAGGCCTTCCTCCGCTTCTTCGAGGAGCGCGGCCACAGGCGCATGCCCGGCGCCCCCCTCGTCCCCCCGGGCGACCCCACCCTGCTCTTCACAAGCGCCGGCATGGTCCAGTTCAAACCCTACTTCATGGGTCAGGCCAAGGCCCCCCACCCGCGCCTCACCACCGTCCAGAAGTGCTTCCGCACCAGCGACATCGACTCCGTCGGCGA
>CAYFYG010000015.1:0-1714 GCA_964347225.1 uncultured Dehalococcoidia bacterium
CAGGAGGAACGGACGCCAGCGCGCCGTGCTCTCCAGCGCGCCCTCGGTCTGTTCCCGCGTGGTGACCTCTTCCATGGCCGCCCATTCTACTCCAGGGGGAACGCGGCGAGACGCTCGTACACGGCACCGCCGGGCTGCAATGTGCTGCGCATGAGCACCACCTCTCGCACGTCAAACTCGGCCCGAGGCGGCGTCACCGCCCGCAGAGCCCGGTCAACGCGATCGCCCATGCCGGGAGATACAGGCTGTCGCACCCGCGCCAAAGTCAGGTGAGGCGAGAATCCCCGCTCCTCTGGCGGGAAGCCAACCTCCGCCAGCGCCTCCTCCACCGTCGCCTGCAACTCCCGCAGGGGCTCGATATCGCCTATGACATCCAGCCAGAGCACACGTGGGCGGCGACCGCCGAAGGTGCCCGGCTCGCCAAGTGCGAGGTGAAAACTTCGCCGGCCCCTGGTGGCGCCGGCCAGGGCGTCCGTGATGGCGGCCACCTTGCCAGCAGGCGTCTCTCCAAGAAACTTCAGCGTCAGGTGGATCCCCTGCGGGCGCACCCAGCGCAGGTCGGAGAGATCGTGGCGCCTGAGCTCTCCCTGGAGGCGGTCCAGCGCGTCTCGCACCTGCCCCGGCAGGTCCACTGCCACGAACAGACGCAGCGACTGATCCTCAGGTCTCAGCGGACACATTGGCACGTCCCATTATAGCCAGAGCCAGTGTCCAAAGGGCCAGAAGGACATTCCAAGAAGGCGGACCGGCCTTCCTGTGCTGAGCTCGAAGGGAGGTTTGCGACCACGCTAACGCGGGCGGCAACCGGAGAAGCGCCTTGAGAACTACCTTAGCGGCTGCTCGCTCCGGGTGGCGACGAGGGGCATCCCTACGTCGCGGGCGCGGCGAGCAGCCGCTCGGCGTTCCCGCCCAGGACGCGGCGCAGGGCGCTCTCCTCCAGCCCGCCGCCCCGAACCTCGGCCAGGGCAGCCGCCTGACCCACGAGGGGGAAGTCACTCCCGAACAGCAGTCGCTCACCGCCCAGAGCTTGCGCCATGGCGGGCAGCACAGAGGGGTCGTACAGGTAGCGCAACGCGGCCGTGTCCGCGTACGGGCCGGGGAGGGCCCTGCGCACCGCCGGCATAGGAGCGTATAGGGGCAAGCCGCCAGCGAAGTGGGCACCAACAAGCTTCAGCTGGTGATGGCCGACGGCGAAGCGGTAGAACGACTCGAGCCGGAGCCCCTGCTTTCCGGGATACTCACGGCCCACCGGCTCGGTCACGTGGAACAACAGGATGAGGCCGTGGCGGGAGGCCAGCTCGGCCAGCATGTCCCCGGCGGGGCCGTCCAGCGGCCAGCCCTGGCTGTCCGGCCGCAGCTCGCCCAGCCCGCGGGCGCCGCCGCCGGCACACCGCCCCACCTCCCGCCCGGCGGCCTCCCCAGCCAGCGGGTTGACGGTGCAGAAGGGCACGATGCGGCCGTTGCTCTTCGCAGCCGCCTCCAGGAGGTAGTCGTTGTGGCGCACGCAGTCCTGGTGGTCGCGCCAAGCGAACCCCAGCGCCACGCTCACCTCCACGCCGGCCTCGTCCATGCTGCGCAGCAGATCCTCCGCCGTCGCGATCTTCGCCCTGGGGTTCCCGTACATCTCCGCGAAGGCGGCATCGCGCCGCAGATAGCTCTCGCGGTTCTCGTGGACATCCGGCGGAAAGACGTGGGTGTGAAAGTCGATGATCAC
>CAYFYG010000016.1:0-3288 GCA_964347225.1 uncultured Dehalococcoidia bacterium
GGTTCGGCGTGTCGCTGGACCCGCAGCGGGAGGTGCTGCCCCTGATCGGATCCAAGGAAGGGATCGGGCACATCGCCCTGTGCTTCATCGACCCGGGGGACGTGGCGCTGGTGCCGGACCCGAGCTACCCGGTTTACGCGATGGGGACTCTGCTGGCCGGGGGCGAGGCGTACTACCTGCCCCTGAGGGAGGAGAACGGTTTCCTGCCGGACCTGGAGGCGGTGCCAGGCAAGGTCCTGCGCAAAGCCCGGGTGCTGTGGCTGAACTACCCGAACAACCCCACCGGCGCCGTGGCCGACATCGCGTTCTTCGAGCGGGCGGCGGCCTTCGGGCGGGAGCACGGGCTGGCGGTGCTGCACGACGGCCCGTACTCGGAGGTGGCGTTCGACGGCTACCAGGCGCCGAGCTTCCTGCAGGCGGAAGGCGCCCGCGAGGCAGGGATCGAGTTCCACTCGCTCTCCAAGTCGTACAACATGACGGGATGGCGGATAGGGATGGCAGCGGGGAACGCGGAGATCATCGACGCGCTGGTGCGGGTGAAGTCCAACCTGGACTCGGGGATACCCCAGGCGATCCAGCGGATGGCGATAGCGGCGCTGGAGGGCCCGCAGGGGTGCATCGAGGAGCACAACCGGGTGTACCAGCGTCGGCGGGACCGGCTGGTGGCGGCCTTGCGGGGGCTGGGGCTGCGGGTGAGCCCGCCCAAGGCCAGCCTCTACGTGTGGGCGCGGGTGCCGGAAGGGACGACGAGCGTGGAGTTCGCGACGCGGCTGCTGGAGGAGGCGGGGGTAGTGGTGACGCCCGGCGTAGGCTACGGGCCCAGCGGCGAGGGCTACGTGCGGCTGTCGCTCACGATACCTAACGAGCGGCTGGAGGAGGGAGTGCGGCGGCTGGAGGGGCTGGGCGCGGGGTAGCGCCTCGCAGCTTGACATCTTCTCGGCAAAGCGCTATAAAGTGCTCGGGCCTACTGGGCTAAATCCCGGCGAAGTGGGCAGGTAGCCCAAACGGGCCATCGGGGTGGAAGGGGGCCGTCATGAAGCGAACCTTGCGCCGCTGGCTTCCCCTGGCGGCGGTGGCTGCGGCGGTGATAGCCGCGGGAGTCCTGCTGGCGATCCGCCCCGGGCACGAGGCCACGGAAGTCGATATACAGGTGCCACCGGAAGACGTTGGCGTCGTGGCAGGCTACAGGTTCTGCAATGTGTCCGTGGAGACCTTCGGGCGGGATGTCAGGGTCTTCGCTCGAACCGGGCCCATCCCTCCTCACGGCCTCATCCGGCCGGTTCTCGTCCTCGCTTTCCAGCCACAGCTCGGCGGGGATATCGTAACCGAGTTCGGAGGCCAGCCAACCTCTGCTCTCCCGCTCGGAGTTGCGTTCGATAGTGAGACCGGGGTGATAGACTACGCGGTTCCGTCGACCGTAGTCATCGAGGCGAGGACAGGCGAGCTCGTGGACGAGTTCTACAGATCACCCAACGAGGCAGTACAACTCAGGCGCGTTCTCAGCACGTTGGAGATCGGGATGGAGGATCCCACTCAACCAGACTATCAAGACTTCTTTGAATTCGAATGCCGCTGAGGTCACTGCACCAAGCCACCCTCGCGGCAGCAGCACGGCAACGCTGATGCCACCCACCAGCGCGAGGGCCACGGGCGAGAGGAGCCCATCATGAAGCGAACCTTGCGCCGCTGGCTTCCCATAATCGCAGCCGTTGGTGTGCTGATTGCCCTCACACTCTTGCTGACGGTCCGCCCCTGGAGCGACGGGCCGTCGGTGGAGGAGGCTGCCGCCAGCACTGTCCAGCACAGGCTCTGCGACACGGTTCTAGAAGCGCCGCTGGCACCGAGGCCGTTAGGGGAACAAGCAAGGGACATCATCTCTATAGCAGGCGGGGTAGACGTGACGGAGACACATGGCCTGGAGCCGTCGCTGGAGGTGCACCTTAAACTGCCCTCCGTCGGCAAGCCATCATCTGTGTCTATCGACCCTATGACCGCAACGGTACTAGAGGAGCGGTACTCATCGCCGGCCCACGAGGCGTTGCTGAGAGCGGTCACCAATACCGCTCGCCTAGAGCCGCTGGAGCCAGACACGGCGCCGTGGCCGTATACGGACAAGACCCAGGTATCCCCTAGGCAACACCCGGGCGGCGCGTTCAGCTGGCGCCTGCCCGATCCAGGGTCAGGGCTAGTGATGTCGGCTATGAATGTCAGCGGCGACCTTTGGGGGTCAGAGTCGATGCAGGTGGCGAATTGTCGGTCGTTCGTGCGGATGACGTGGACCTTCGGCGCCAATGCGGAGCAACCAGGGTTAACGATCACGCGGGACGTGCACCCCGAAGATGAGGCGGCCTTCGAGACGTTCCTGGACACCGTAGTAGTGAGGGGGGTCGACCAATAGGAGGGATGCGCATGGGCAGCGGAGACAGGCCGCGGCGGCCCGGACTTCTGAAGCGCTGGTTCTTTCGCGCCCCGATCCTGATGTATCGCGTGGGCCTGGGCGGTCTGATGCTGGGGCAGGTGATGCTGACGACGGTGGGCCGCAAGAGCGGGCAGCCGCGTCGGGCGGTGGTAGACCTGCTGAAGCGCGATGCCGCCACGGACACGTACTACATGGTATCAGCCTACGGCGGGCTCTCGGACTGGTATCGAAACCTAGAGACGAACCCGGAGCTCCAAGTGCAGGTACGCTGGCGCAAGTTTCGCGCTCGCGCGGGCACTTTGCCGCCGGATGAGGCGGAAGAGGTGCTCTTGGACTACTGGCGGCGGCACCGCCTCCTGGCGCGGATGTTGCTGCGCCTGGTCGGGCTGAGAGTGACGACGGAGGAGGAGGCGCGGGCCGCAGCAGCGGAGATGAAGATGGTGGCGATCCGGCCGGAAGGCGACGGCTAGGCGGAAGCAGAGCCTACGCCCGCGCCGCCAGCATCCCGGCCTGCTTCGATGAGATGTGGCCTTGCTCGAGCAGCCAGCGGCCGGTGTCGGCGAAGGTCTCCCGGGGGTCGCGCGGGGCAAAGCCCAGCTCTTCCCAGGTCCGGGAATCGTCGTACCTCGCCTCCAGGCTGACGATGTACATCCCCTCGAAGCTCAGCGGCAGGCGGAAGGGCAGCACGCGCTGCGCGAGGTCGGCCAGCCGGCCTGCCGGCAGCAACCAGCGCACGGGTACCGTCCGAGTGGGGAGCCTGCGACCGGTCACCTCGGCCAGTCCGAGAACGATCTCCTTGAACTCCATATACGTACCCGTGGCCAGGTAGCGGCGGGACCCGCGTCCCGCCTCCATGGCCGCCGCGTGGA
>CAYFYG010000017.1:0-2735 GCA_964347225.1 uncultured Dehalococcoidia bacterium
GGAACATCGGAGATACAAAGGAACATCATAGCGATGAGAGGGCTGGGGCTTCCCCGCGGATAGGGGGAGGTCGCCGTCCGCCAGGAGGACGAGAGCGAAAGGAGGTTCGCCCATGGACCTAGGCCTAGACGAACAACAGGAACTGCTCAAGAGCTTCGCGCGCGACTTTCTGGAGAAGGAGTGCCCGGAGGCCGTGGTGCGGGAGATGGAGGAGGACGAGAAAGGGTACTCGCCGGAGCTGTGGGGGAAGATGGCGGAGCAGGGCTGGATGGGGCTGATCATCCCGGAGGAGCACGGGGGCGTGGGCTGGGGCCTGTGCGAGCTGACGGTGCTGCTGGAGGAGTTCGGGCGCGCCCTGGTGCCGGGCCCGTTCATCTCGACCGTGGTGCTGGGCAGCGTGCCCATCCTGGAGGGCGGCAGCGACGGGCAGAAGCAGGAGCTGCTGCCCAAGATCGCGGCCGGCGAGGTGATCATGACGCTGGCGCTCACGGAGCCCTCCGCGAAGTGGGACGCCGACGGCGTGCAATTGGAGGCGAAGAAGGACGGCAGCGACTACGTGCTCAACGGCGTGAAGCTGTTCGTGCCGGACGCCCACGTCACCGACCAGATGATCGTGGCGGCCCGCACGTCGTCGGGGAAGGCGCCGGAGGACGGGATCACGCTGTTCCTGGTGGACTCCAAGTCGGCCGGGATCAGCTTCGAGGTGCTGAAGACGATCGCCTCGGACAAGCAGTGCGAGGTGACGTTCGAGAACGTGAAGGTGCCGGCGGCCAACGTGATCGGCGAGGTGGACAAGGGGTGGCCGATCATCGAGAAGACGAAGAAGGTGGCCACGGTGGCCGCCTCCGCCTACCTGGTGGGGTTGTCCCAGATGGACTTCGACACGACGCTGAACTACGCCAAAGAGCGGGTGCAGTTCGGCCGACCCATCGGCTCCTTCCAGGCGATCCAGCACAAGCTGGCCGACGCGGTGATCGACGTGGACGGCTCGCGCTTCATCACCTACAAGGCGGCTTGGTCGCTCCAGGAAGGGGAGCCGGACGCGGACATGATGGTGTCCATGGCCAAGGCCTGGACGTCCGACGCCTCGCGGCGGGTTGTCGCCCACGGGCAGCAGATCCACGCCGGCATCGGCTTCACCAAGGAGTACAAGATCCAGCTGTACTTCCGCCGCCAGAAGTGGATGGAGCTGATGTGGGGTGACGCCGACTATCACCGGGAGCTGGTGGCCGAGAAGCTGGAGGTGTAGCCCCCCCACGACTGAGCCGGAGGAGCGAAAGGAATGGCCGCCCCGACGAAATATCGGGGCGGCCCTTTGTTCAGCCCAAGGTCACGTCAGGGGCATCGCTAACCGAACCTCAATCGCAGGGGGCCGTTGCCGATGCAACAGTCCGGGCCAAAGGCGATTCTTACCTTGTGTACGGACACTCTTAGAGAGCAAAGGTGGTCACCATGCGCAGTCTGATTCGGGCCATGCCCTTGACGCTGGCGGCGGCGCTTATCGCCCTGTTCGCGATCGCCTGCAGCAGCGGCGGTGGCAGCGACCGGACGACATCAGACAAGCCTACAGGCCAGACGGACAGCGGCACCTCGGGCGACTTCGTGTCCGCGGCCCCCCTGGAGGTGCTGTCCGCCTCGGCGGAGACCTTCGAGCAGGAAGTGGAGTCGCTCCAGATGGAGATGGAATTCACGATGAACGCCGGCGGCTTCGCGGTGGACTCCAGCTCGGAGATGGCGTTCCAAGCCCCGGACCAGATGCACATGACGATGGACCTCACCGGCGTGGGGTCATTCGAGATGCTGATGCTGGGCAGGGATATCTATGTGAACATCCCAATGCAGGGCTGGGTGGTCATGTCCATGGATGACCTCGGTCTGGGCGAGGTGGGCTTGGACGTCGATTCGTTCGAGGAGACGTTCAGCAACCACAGCTTCGTGGACTACGGGGCGATCGTCGAGAGCCTGGGCGGCGACGTCGAGGACCTGGGCGAGGAGACGGTGGACGGCGGCACGTACCGGCACTACCGCGGCACGGTGGACTTCGGGGACATCGCAGCTGCCTTCGGCGACGCGTTCGAGGCCAACGAGGATATGGATCTGGGAAGCGCGAGCGGCCCCCTGACGTTCGACGCCTGGGTGGACCCGGAGACCGCCCTGCCGTACGTGCTGACGGCGACGGGGGAGTTCGCCTTCGGGGGGGACGCCATGGAGTTCGACGCTTCGATGCGCTTCACGGGGTACAACGAGCCGGTGGAGATGCCCGACCCGCCCGAGGACGCTGTATCGTTTTCCGACCTCTTCAGCGGTCTACACGAGTAGGCCCACGCACCCCTTTGTACGGGCGCTTGACAGTGATGTAGGGCGCCCGTACTATTACGCGAAGGAGATGACGCAGTTTATCATAATCTTCGTGGCCGCACTCTTCCTCCTCGCTATCGCCGTCATTCCCGCCATCGCCGGAGCCTAGCCCCCTAGTGGGTCGCCACGTGATCGCCTACAATACTGCTGTCATCACCTTGTCAGGAGGGCGCCGTTATGGCCGACTGCATGTTCTGTGACATGGCTCAGGGCAAGATGCAGGTCGAGAAGCTGTACGAGGACGACCTGGTCTTCTCCATCCGTGATAAGCACCCGCGGACCCCGATCCACGTGATGGTGATCCCCAAGGAGCACATCGCCACGGCGCTGGACATCACGGAGGAGCACGGGCCGCTGCTGGGCCGGGTGTTCGCCGT
>CAYFYG010000018.1:0-8873 GCA_964347225.1 uncultured Dehalococcoidia bacterium
CCCGACTACGACTTCCGTGTGCCGGGAGTGACCTCCATTTCCATGGACCTGCACAAGTACGCCTTCGCTGCCAAGGGGGCGTCCACGATCCTGTACCGGAGCAAGGAACTGCGGAAGCACCAGATGTACGCTTGCTCTAACTGGACGGGATACACGGTCATCAACCCCACGGTGCAGAGCACCAAGTCCGCCGGGCCCATTGCCGCCGCCTGGGCCGCGCTCAACTTCATCGGCGACGACGGCTACCTGGAAATGACGCACAGGGTCTACGATGCAACGCGCAAGATCGTCGCCGCCGTCGATGACATGCCCGACCTTCGGGTGCTCGGCCGTCCTGATATGAACCTCGTCGCGTTCACGTCCGACACGGTGAGCGTCTTCCACATCATCGATGAGATGAAGGAGCGCGGCTGGTACGTCCAGCCCCAGCTTGCCTACGGGAGTTCGCCGGAGAACATTCACCTCTCGATCAACCCTGAGAGCGTGCGCTGGGCGGATGCGATGCTGGCCGATCTTCGCGAGTGCACGGAGAAGGCGAAGACTTTGCCTTCGGGCCATCTCGCGGCCAGCATCAGAGAAACGTTCGGTGGTATGGATCCGCAGGACCTAGACGACAGCGTGCTCCAGGGGATGCTTGGCATGGCAGGCATCGAGGGGACAGCCTTGCCGGAACGGATGGCTGAGATCAACGAGGTACTGAACGCCCTCCCGGTGCCTCTCCGCGAGCGGATCCTGGTCACATACCTAAACGAGCTATTTGGCCCGCCGGAGGCTTCCCATGCTACCTGAGCCGGGCGTCTCCTCACTCTACGATCTGGATCGACACCACGTCTTTCATCCTTTCACCTCCATCGCCGAGCAGCAGACGGCGGGGCCCCGCATCATGACGGGGGGAAATGGTATCTGGATCCGCGATGCCGAGGGCCGCGAGTACATGGATGCCATGGCGGGTCTCTGGTGCGTCAACGTAGGCTACGGGCGCGAAGAGATCGCAGAGGCGATGGCCGACCAGGCATGCCGCCTCGCCTACTATCACGCCTTCATGGGAAACGCCAACGAGCCCGCCATCCGCCTGGCGGAGCGACTGGCCGAGATCACGCCTCCGGGCCTGGACCGCTTCTTCTTCTGCAACTCCGGCTCCGAGGCGAACGACACTGCGGTCAAGCTGGTTTGGTACTACTGGAACCTTCGAAGCTTACCGGAGAAGAAGAAGATCGTCGCCCGGCGTGATGCCTACCACGGCGTCACTCTCGGAGCCGGCAGCCTGTCAGGGCTTCCTCAGCTGCATGCCGCATTCGACCTGCCGCTTCCCGGCTTCCTGCATGTGCGAAAGCCGCACTACTACCGCGAGGGTCGCCCCGATGAAAGCGAAGAGGCGTTCGCGCGGCGTCTAGCGGAGGAGCTTGATGCCCTGATCGAGGCGGAAGGGCCGGAAACGGTGGGCGCTTTCATCGGCGAGCCGCTGATGGGTGCGGGCGGCGTGATCCCGCCACCTCAGGGCTACTGGCAGGCTGTTCAGCCTGTCTTGCGGCATCACGACGTGCTGTTGATCGCCGACGAGGTTGTGTGTGGTTTCGGACGTCTGGGGACGCCCTTCGGTTCGCACCGCTACGGGATCGAGCCAGACCTCATGACGGTGGCAAAAGGAATCACCAGCGGCTACTTCCCGGTGTCCGGGGCGGTGGTCTCCGAGCGCGTGTGGGATGTGCTCGCGTCCGCCTCGGCTGAGCGTGGCCCCTTCGCGCACGGTCACACTACTAGCCTTCACCCCGTCGGTGCCGCGGCCGCCCTCGCCAACCTGGATATCATCAAGCGGGAGAGCCTGGTGGACCGCGCAGCGCGCCTGGGGTCGAGCCTTCAGCGGCGCCTCCGGGAGGCCGTCGCTGATCACCCGCTCGTGGGCGAGGTTCGTGGCGACGGCCTCATCGCGGCCGTTGAACTGGTTGCAGACCGCGCGAGCGGCGCCCGCTTCCCAGCGGAGGAAAAAGTGGGAATGCGACTCCACAGGGTGCTCCTGGAGGATGGCCTCATTAGTCGCGCTCTTGGTGACGCCATGGCCTTCTCTCCTCCACTCGTTATCGAAGGGGCTGAGATCGAGGAGGCGGTTCAACGCTTCGTGCGCGGACTGGAGCGTTTAGCGGGGGAACTGCGCGCCGAAGGGCGCTGGCAGGGTTGACTATTCTGATGAGAGCCATCAAGCGGATCCCGAAGAAGCTCGGCGCCGTCGGCACGGGCATTGGACTGCTGGCGGCGGTCTTGCTCCAGCGGGCGGTGACGTTGCCCTCACGGCAGAAGGACGTGCCTCCCGGGCCCGCACCTGATCTTGACGCGGAGGCATTGGCAGGGCGACTGAGCGGCGCCATCCGGTTTCCCACCATCTCGAAGGAGGATCCCCAGGATGTTGATGACGGGCCGTTCCGGGAGTTCCGCGACTACCTTGAGCGGACGTACTCTCGGCTGCATGGCGCCCTCACGCGCGAACTCATCGCTGACCGTACCCTCTCCTACATGTGGCCGGGCAGCGATGCCGCCCTCGACCCCTTGCTCGTGCTGGCGCACCAGGATGTCGTCCCCGTCGATCCAGGGACTGAATCTACGTGGGAACAGCCGCCTTTCTCGGGCAACGTCGTTGACGGCTACATCTGGGGCCGGGGCTCCCTTGACAACAAGCAGAACCTGATCGGCCTTCTGGAGGCGGCCGAGCATCTGCTTGAGGCGGGCTTCCAGCCCCGGCGCACCGTCCTCCTTGTGTTCGGGCACGACGAGGAAGTCGGTGGGGAGCAGGGTGCCGTGGCCGTCGTCCGGCTGCTTGCCGAGCGCGGTACGCACCCAGCCTTCGTCCTCGATGAGGGAGGGGCGATGGTCGAAGGGATGGTCCCCGGCGTCTCCGGCCCCGTGGCGGTTGTCGGGGTGGCCGAGAAGGGGTACGTGAGCGTGGAGCTCCTTGTCGAGACTGCGGGTGGCCACTCCTCGACCCCGCCGCGCGAGACCTCCATCAGCATCCTGGCCGACGCGGTTCGCAGGCTCGAGAGCAGCCCCCTGCCGGCCCGTCTCGAGGCGTCGGTGCGAGGGCTTTTCGAGGCCCTCGCCCCCGAGGCCAGATTCGGCCACCGGCTCGTGTTCGCCAACCTCTGGCTGTTTGAGACTCTCGTGACCAGGCTGCTGGAGCGCGTCCCGGAGACCGGGGCTATGGTTCGAACCACCACCGCGCCAACGATCTTCCAGGCGGGAGTGAAGGATAATGTGGTCCCGGGCCGCGCCCGCGCCGTCGTCAACTTCCGAATTCTCACCGGTGACACGATCCAGTCCGTTCTGGACCACGTCCGCCGCGTCGTCGCCGATGATCGCGTCCAGGTGTCCGCCCTCGCCAAGCAGCGCGAGCCGTCGGCCGTCTCGCCCGCCGACTCCGAGCAATTCGCTCTGATTGCGCGCACCATACGTGAGGTATTTCCAGGCACGCTCGTGGCGCCCTATCTCGTGGTCAACGCAACCGACGCTCGGCACTTCCAGGATCTGACGGAGCACGTCTATCGATTCATGCCCTTCCTGCTTTCCCGCGACGATCTGAAGGGCATCCACGGCACCAACGAGCGCCTCTCGGTCGAGGCCTTCGTGAAGGCGGTCGGTTTCTACGCACGGCTGATTCGAAACGCCGCAGGATGACGTGCGGCCCTCTGGATCAAGTGATCAAGAGTGATCGGCGGTTGTGGCAAGCGACAGACATTTCGGAGGAATGACTCGATGACCATCGAATCCGTCAACCCTGCTACTGAGGAAGTGCTGGCGACGTTCGAGCCGCTGCACCAGGACGAGATCGAGCGCGTCCTAAGCGGGGCGACCACGGCCTTCGGTCGCTGGCGCCGCACCGACTTCGGGGAGCGGAGCGACCTGCTGCGCCGCACGGCATCTGGCCTCCGCCAGCAGAAGGACCGGCTCGCTGGTCTCATCACGGCCGAGATGGGCAAGCCCATCGTTGAGGCCGAGGCCGAGATCGAGAAATGCGCCTGGAACTGCGATTTCCACGCCGAGAACGGGGAAGCGTTCCTGGCCAACAGGCCGGTGGAGACCGACGCCAAAGAGAGCTACGTAGCGTTCGAGCCTCTCGGCACGATTCTGGCGATCATGCCGTGGAACTTCCCCTTTTGGCAGGTGTTCCGGTTCGCTGCCGCTGCCCTTATGGCCGGCAACGTGGCGATCCTCAAGCATGCCTCCAACGTGCCCCAGTGCGCCCTGGCCATCGAGGACGTATTCCGAAATGCCGGCTCACCCCCGGGCGTCTTCCAGACCGTCCTCATACCGGGATCCGCTATGCAGCTCCTCATCGAGGATATCCGCGTGCGGGCGGTAACCCTCACCGGCAGCGACGAGACAGGCGCCAAGGTCGCTGAAGCCAGCGGCCGCGCTCTCAAGAAGACGGTCCTCGAGTTGGGCGGCTCCGATCCGTTCATCGTTCTGGACGACGCTGACGTGCGAGCGGCGGCCGAGACTGCCGTGCGGGCGAGGAACCAGAACACCGGGCAGAGCTGCATCGCCGCCAAGAGGTTCATCGTGACGGAACCGGTGGCCGACGAGTTCGAGCGTCTTCTTGTCGAGGGCACCGCCGCCCTGCGGGTGGGCGATCCACGGGAAAGGGACACGCAGGTTGGGCCCCTGGCGCGTTCCGACCTTCGTGACACCCTGCAGGATCAAGTGGAGCGTTCCCTGGCGGCCGGGGCCCGGCTCGCCACCGGGGCTCATCGGCTTGAAGGGAGGGGCTACTTCTACGCCCCGACGGTGCTGACGAACGTCGCTCCCAAGATGCCCGTGTCCTGCGAGGAGACTTTCGGGCCGGTCGCAGCGGTGATACGGGCCAAGGACAGCCGCGAGGCGGTGGCCATCGCCAACGACTCGCTTTTCGGTCTCGGGGCGAGCCTCTGGACACGGGACACCTCCCGCGGTAAGGAGCTGGCTCGCGAGCTTGAGACGGGCTCGGTCTTCATAAATGGCATGGTCGTCTCAGACCCGCGATTGCCGTTTGGCGGCGTCAAGCGCAGCGGCTACGGACGGGAGCTGTCAGACTTCGGTATCCGCGAGTTCGTGAACGTCCAGACAGTGTGGGTGGGTCACGACAAGAACGCATCCTGATCAGCCAACCAGATGGAGATGGCCATGAGCGATGATCTGACGCTCGACGACCTTGGCCCTCAGCGGGTACTTCAGTACTACGAGCCACAGTCGCGAATGCGGGCGGCGGTGGTCATCGATACCACCCGCTTTCGCTTCTCGGGCGGCGGAGTGCGCATGCTGCCGGACGTATCGCTCGGCGAGATCGCGCTCTTGGCACGGGCCATGACCTACAAGTTCGCGTGGCTAGACCTGAACGTGGCCGGTGCCAAGGCGGGAATCTGGTTCGACGCGGACAGGCAGGATCGACATGCTGTGCTGCGGGCATTTGGGGAGGCTGCAGCGGACTTGCTTCAGACCAGAGCCTATATGTGTGGGCCCGACATGGGCACGTCGTATGAGGACATCGAAGCCATTCGGGCTGCCGCTGGTTTGCCCGACGAGGCCGACAATCTGGCGGCCAAACGCGTGCATGGGCTGACCATGGAGGAACTGGTCACCGGCTACGGTGTCGTCAGGTCGGCCCGCCGAGCGGCCGAGATGCTGGGCCGTTCGCTGGAGGGCGCTTCAATAGCCCTGGAGGGGCTGGGCAAGGTAGGCGCTGGCTGTCTGCGGCAGGCCCGCGAGGAGGGCGCTCGAGTGGTGGGTGTCTCGACCCTGGCGGGGACACGCTTCGACCCAAATGGGCTCGACGTTGAGATCCTGCTCGCTCTACGAGAAGAGGCAGGCGATGAATCGGTGGTGCGCTATGGTAACGGCGAGTTCATGCCTAGGGAGGCGCTCTACTCCCTGCCGGCGGAAATCCTGATCCCCGGAGCACGCACGCACTGCATCACTGCCGATGTGGCCCGTATGGTTCAGGCATCTCTGATTGTGCCCGCGGGAAACGCTCCCTTGACGTCCGAGGCGGACGCCATTCTGTATGAGCGGAGCGTGACCGTGGTGCCGGACTTCGTGGCCAACGCCGGAGGGGTGCTGCTGGCCGTCATAGGCGCCTTCGGTGGAGGGGAGCAGGAGGCCTTCGATAACGTTGGCCAGCGCATCACCGCCAACACCGAGCGGGCTCTTCGAGAAGCGGAGGCGAGAGGCGTCAGCCCGCAGCAGGCCGCCGTCGCTGTGGCTCGGGAGTGGCTCGTGCGGCGAGCGGCAGAGAATCAGGCCGGCGACGCGGGCGGGCGCTCATCGAAGGGGGAGGGCAACACGGATCGTTACCAGTAGAGAGTGTCTACACAGACTGTGTAAGTTGCTGGCAGTCAACACAGGTGCACGACGCTGTCACGCAGCGGCTCTCTGATTGAAGCGTCTGGCGAATAGGATACTCGCCATCGTGATCTTCAGCATCTGAGCGGTCCCGCCCGCGACCCTCCAGGCAAGCGCGTCCCTGTGCATCCTCTCCACCGGGAACTCCCTGCTGTATCCGTAGCCGCCGAAAACCTGCATGGCCACGCTTGTGACATCAGCGGCCATCTGGTTGGCGAAGCACTTCCCCATCGCCGACTCATACATCGAGGGGAATCCTCTACCTGCCCCCGTGGCAGCTCGATACACGAGCATGCGCGCGGCGTCCAACCTCATCGCCATGTCCACGATCGCGAACTGTATGTCTTGGAACTCGCATATCGGCCTGCCGAAGGCTTTCCGTTCGGTCGCGTAGGCCTTTGCCTCGTCGACAGCGCCGCCAGCGATGCCGAGGCACATGGCGGCGTTGCCACACCGCTCCAGATCGAACGTCGTCATCAGGTTCCTGAACCCCCCCTCCTCGACTACCACATTCTCCTTCGGAACCCGGACGTCCTCGAAAATGAGGTCGCACGAGGGCATGCCCCGCAGCCCCATGAACTCCTCTTGCTTCCCGAACGAGAAACCTGGAGCTCCCTTCTCGACTATGACGCCGCCAATCCCCTTGTATCCGGGGACGTCTCCGAAACGACAGTAGACCAGGTAGTGGCTCGCCTCCCCTCCCCCCGAGATGAACACCTTCCGCCCGTTGAGGAGGTATCCATCTCCATCCTCCACCAGCTTCGTCGAGAGCGAAGTGAGATCCGAACCCGCCTCCGGCTCGGTCATGCTGACGGAAACGCTCCGTTCGCCGCTGCACACACCGGGTATGATTGACTTCTTCTGTCCTTCGGTCCCGAGAGCGTTGATGACGCTCACCGGCCCTATGTTCGACTCGAACACCGGCGCCGCTATCACAGGGCTGAACTTCGCCAGTTCTTCGATGGCTAGTATGGCGTTTATGCCGGGCTGGTCGCCGCCACCATACTCGGACGATAGGGTCATTCCCAGGAGCCCCAGGTCGGCGTACTTCTTCGCCAAGTGGCTGGGGAACTCCGCCGTCCTGTCGATCTCCACTGCCAACGCTTTGAAGTCCTCCCGCTTTCCCATGCTGCGCAGAGTGTCAACAAGCATCCGTTGTTCTTCGTTCAAATCGAAGTCCATGTCTCTCCCTTTGCTACTCCGAGCACGATCCAGCCCCTCTCCACACGGCGAAATGTGATTCCCTAGATGATCGACGTGAGTTCCTTGATCTTTGCAACATTTTCGAGTTCAAGCGAGAGGCCCACTACTCTGTCCAGAGTTCCTTCATCCCTGTGCGAGGCGAAACGCTTCAGCTTGGCGGCCACGTCTTCGATGGTCATCGGGTCCCTCGGGTCCCCCTTCGGGTTATCAACCTGCCTTGCCAGCGTTCGCCCACCCCTGAGCCTGATCTCCACCCGGCTGGAGGTCATTCCTGGATAGACCTTCGCCAGTTCCGGGTCCACCCTCACTTCGACCCTCTTGGCAAGATCGAGGATAGTGGGATCAGAGATTCGGTCCTCCCTCAGTTGGGCTGGCCCCATCTCTCCGTCGATCAGACACGCGGCAACGACATACGGCAGCGAGAACTGCGCCGACACGAACGTGCCGTCTGGGCTGACGCCCTTGCCCACGGCGGTGGAGGCGATCGCGTACGTGTGGACAACCACCGCTTCGATATCCTGCGGTGCGAAATCCTCCTCCTCCACCAACTGCAGCGCGGCCTGAGCGCCGCCGTGCGTATGCCTGCACGCCGTGTACGGCTTGAAATAGATGTCCATGATGGAGAAGCGGTCGCCCAGTTCGCCAACAATTCTATCCAGAACAGGCTCGCCTCGGGTCGTGATCTGGGTGAAGCCCCCACCGAGACGCGACCCTTCGAGAACGTAGGGGGCTCCAGTGATACCGGCTCCGGCCAGTCCTGCGGCCGTCAGACCTGCGCTTGCCGCCTGGCCCCCCTGCAGTATCTTCGAGGTGTAACCGCCCATTAGGTGCTCGGCCATCGAGAGCGGTAGGAGATACCCCGCGTTTCCGAACGAGTTGACCATCCCTTCGGCGTCATGGCCCATGAGTTTGGAGGCCGCCGCCGCCGCTCCGAAGGTGCCGCAGGTGCCCGTCGGCAGAAATCCCGCCAGCGTATGGTGTGGGTGCATCGCCGCGGCGATCCGCCCCGCAGCCTCGTAACCCGCCACCACCGCCTCGATGAGTTCTCTGCCGCCCAGGTTCAGGTCCTCCGCCGTGGCGAGGGCGGCCGGTATCACGGCCGTGCCCGGATGGTTCCCCCCGAACCGCAGTCCATCCTGGCCCTCGATCGCCTCGGCCGCGGTGCCGTTGAGGAAGGCGGCATTGTGAATTCCCGTCTTGAATCCGCAGCCCAGGGCTGTGGCGGTCTCCGGCCCGCCTAGCGATCGTACGTAGGACACCACCCGCGAAACAGCTTCCAGCTCCAGCGAGCCGTAGACATTGGCGAA
>CAYFYG010000019.1:0-11765 GCA_964347225.1 uncultured Dehalococcoidia bacterium
TCTTCTGTGGCCAGACAGGCTTCACCGCTGCCCTTGTGGCCGCGGGCGTGGACGTGGCCACGCTGGAGAACAACCACATCGCCAACTACGGCCTCGCCGGCGTTACCGAGACCGAAGAGGCCCTGGCCGCCGCGGACATCGACTTCGCCGACCGCAATACCCCGGCCGTAAGGGACGTGCGTGGCATCAAGTTCGGCTTCCTGGCCTTCAACGGCGTCGAGGACACGATAGATCGGGAGACGATGACCGCGCAAATACGGGCTCTGCAACCGCGAGTGGACGTCTTGGCCGTGGCCCTACACTGGGGCGCCGAGTACGTATCGCTGCCCCAGATGTCGCCCGGAATCGCCGAGGACGACCCGGTGGAGATCGCCCACCTTGCCCTGGATGCCGGCGCCGACCTCATCATCGGCAATCACCCTCACTGGGTGCAGGCCGTGGAGCTGTACAAGGGCAAGTTCATCGCCTACGCCCATGGCAACTTCATCTTCGACCAGATGTGGTCGTATGAGACCCGTCTGGCTGTCATCGGTCGCTATACGTTCTACGACGACGTCCTGGTGGGGGTGGAGTTCGTCCCCACCCTGATCGAGAACTACGCCCAGCCGGTGCCCCTGGAAGGCGCGGATGCCCAGGCCGTGCTGGATGGGATGAAGGCAGCCAGCGAGGGGCTGGCGGGGACAATGGCGGGCGCCACTAGCGCCCCTTGAACTGGGGCTCTCGCTTCTCCACGAACGCCCGCGGCCCCTCCCACGCGTCCTCCGTGCTCCGCGCGATCGTCATCGCCCCCTGCGCCATCTCCAGCGCCTGATCGACGTCGACCTCCAGAGAACGGTAGACTAGCCGCTTCGCGAGCTGGATCGCCACCGCGGGCCCCTTAGCCAGCCTCAGCGCGAATTCGCGTGTGCGGGCCATCAGCTCATCCGCCGGGGCCACCTCGCTGACATAGCCGATGCGCAGCGCCTCGTCGGCGTCGAACAGCCGCCCCGTCCAGATCAGGTCCAGCGCCCGCGCAACGCCTACGATGCGCGGCAGGTAGTAGCAGCCGCCGTCGCCCGGGATCAGCCCCATGCGAGCGTAGGTCATGCCGAAGCGCGCCGTGTCGGCGGCGATGCGGATGTCGCACATGGAGGCCATGTCCATCCCCGCCCCCACCGCTGCCCCGTTCACCGCTGCGATGTACGGCTTGTCCATCTGGGCCACGAAACGCGGGACGCGCTGCACCGTATCGCGCAGGTCGTTGCGCCCCTCCGCCAGCGAGCGGTCCTGTGGTAGCAAGCCCTGCCCTTGGGCCTGCGCCTGCACGTCCATCCCCGTGCAGAAACCGCGCCCCTCCCCCGTAAGGATGATCGCCCGCGTCTGCCCGTCCAGATGGGCATCCTGGAGCGCGGCCAGCCACTCGTCCAGCATCTTGGGCGTGAAGGCGTTCATCCGTTGCGGCCGGTTGAGGGTGATCGTGGCTATGCCGGCGTTCTTCTCGTATCGGATCTGCTCGAACTCCATGCGACCCTCCCGTATGTCTCGCTGGTCACGCATCGCGACCCTTTCGAATCATGAGTCCTTGCCGCTAGCGCCCGCCCCCGGCAAGCTCTGGCTGCACCGCCCTCGACTGCCGCTCCGAGATGACCCAGATGACCACGGTGAGCAGCAGCGTCACGGCCAGGAACGCCGACAGGCCCAGGAAGGCCGCTCCCGTGTCCCAGCGGTCCACGAAGACTCCGGCGATGACGCCGCCGGTGCCCCCCAGGCCGAAGCCGGCGAAGAACGACACGCCGTAGCTGCGCCCTATCGCCCCTGGCGGCGCGTAGTCCGCGATAAGCCCCGTGAACACCGGCTGGTTCGCGAAGTAGAAGCAGACGAATATCGAGGCGATCACTACCAGCAGGGCGCCGCTTGCTACCCCGGTTAGCACCAGCGCCGGCACAGCCAGCAGTGCCAGCATCGGTGCCAGACGCTCCAGCCTCATCCTCTGCGAAAGTGTGCCTCCAATGACCTGGCCCACTGCACCCATGAGCAGAGCCACCGTAACGAAAGCGCCGCCCAGGTCCTTGTTCACCAACTCCTCCATGTGTTGCGGTAGGAACGTTATCGCGCCGCGGTAGACGATGCCGCTGAGCACGAAGGCCGCGTACACCAGTAGCAGCGGCATGAGGAGCCGCGCGGCCGGTCCTGTCTTGGGTCTTGCGTCGGGAGCGGATGTGCCTCCGCCGAGCTTGGGGGACTCGTTGCCTGCCACCAGCACCTCCGTGTCGCCCCGCAGCGGCAGCGTCGTTATCGAGAGCACCACCGCCATGACCGCGGATACGCCGGCGAGGGCGAAGAAGGCCAACCGCCAGTCGACCGCTATTGCCAGCCCAACGGCCAGCGCTGGCGCCAGCGCTTGGCCCGCGTTGCCGGCAACGCCGTGGAATCCCAGCGCCAGGCCACGCTGCCGGATACCCTGGGCCATCAGCGATAGTCCCGCGGGATGATAGAGGCCGATGCAGAACCCCAGCAAGGCCAGCGTCCCCGCCAGGAACCACTCGTTGGGCGAGAGCCCTACCAGGACCAGCGAGATGGTGGCCCCGGTGAAGCCGTAGAAGAGCACCCGCCGCGAGCCGAGACGGTCGGTTAGGAAGCCGGCAGGGATGGCGCTGCCGCCGAACGCCCAGGCGAAAATCGAGGCGATCGTGCCCAGGATGACGGCCCTGACCCCGAAGTCGTCCTCGATGCGCGTAAGGAGGGCCGGGAATGTCAGCTCGACGATGTGGGTGAGGGCGTGAGCGAATGCGGCATACGTTAAGAGACGACGTTCAGCGGCGTTCATCGGAGGCATCGCCGATTATAAGCCGCTGTTGAGCGCCGCCGCCAGGGCGCCAGGGCGGCGTTGAGGGCCTCTAGACCAGTCCCTCCGCCTGCATCTCGGCCAGGGTCGCCTCGAAAGCCTCCAGCGTGTTGTCCACGTCCTCGTCGCTGTGCACGCCAGAGACGTGGCCGGTCCTTCCCGCCATGAAGTCGACGCCGTGGTTGAGCATTCCCCGTCGGAGCGTCAGGGCGAGTTCCGGCGTCATTCGCGGCGGCGGTGAACCGTCCTGCGAGGTCCATTCGACCCCGGCCTGCGGACGGGGACACTCTTGGCCCAGCGTTACGTGGAAGTAGGAGGAGAACCCGTAAGCGCAGCCAGGCGCCTTTCGCCGGTCCAGCACTTCGTTGAGGCCGCGAATCAACTTTTCGTTCAGGGCGTCCGCGCGGGCGTGAAAGCCGCCGTCGGCCACCAGCGAGAGCATGGTTGTGCCAGCCGCCGCCGAGAGGGGGTTAGCGTTGAAGGTCCCCGGATGGAACACCCGCTGCCGGTAATTCCAGGCGGAGTCGTCGCGGAACTCGATAAGGGAGATGATGTCGCCCTTGCCGGCCACTGCGCCGCCGGGCAAACCCCCGGCCAGGATCTTGGCCAGGGCCGTTACGTCAGGCGTCACCCCGTAGCGGGCCTGAGCACCCCCTGGCGAGACTCGGAAGCCCGTCACCACCTCGTCGAAGATGAGGACGGTGTTGTACCGCGCCGTCACGTCCCGCAACTCACGGACAAAGGCGGGCGCCAACGGCAATGCGCCCCACGTGGGGCCCGTCGGCTCCAGGATCACGGCCGCCACGCCGCCCTCCGCGAGCCTGCTCTCGACCTGCGCGATGTCCCCCTGGGGTAGGCTGATGGTGTTGCCCAGCGTCCCCTCCGGCACTCCTGTCGAGCGTGGGTGATCCGACTCCCCGTAGCGGGCCCCCACCACGCTATCGTGCCAGCCGTGGAAGTGGAAATCGAATTTCAGCAGATTGTCCCGCCCCGTATAAGCGCGGGCCAGCCGTATGGCCATGAGCGTCGCTTCGGTGCCGGAGCTGGTGAAGCGAATGATCTCGGCGCTGGGGATGAGTCGCTTCACCAGCCCGCCCCAGCGCGACTCCAGCTCATGGTTGCCGCCGTAGTGGGTGCCCTTGGCCGCCTGCTTCTGGATGGCCCGTGTGATCTCCGGGTAGGCGTGGCCCAGGAAAAGGGCGCCGTGGCCCATCACGTAGTCGATGATATCGTTGCCGTCCACGTCCCACTTGTGGCCCCCCTGAGCGTGGTCGATGTAGAGCGGAAAGGGGGTCAAGTGCCGAGTATCGTGGGTGACCCCTGACGGGAATATCTTCACCGCTTCTTCGTGCAGCCGGGCGGAGCGGGGATGGAGGTGGCGGTATGTCTGCTGGATCGTCGTCATTCCATCTCCTCACGGGGTCGGGGCCGAAGATAGGGCAGGGCGGGCATGTCCCGCATCGTTAGCAGGCCGACGGCGCGGCTGCGGGCCACGGAGGGTATGCAACTGGTCATGATGGCCGCGGTAGCCCGGTCTCCTTGGAGGCTTCCGGGCAGGCGCACTTCCAGCGGCGGCTCCGCGTCGATGTGGATGACGTCCCGTGGGTCCTTGGCCCCCACGGAGGTCTCCCAGTCCAGCCGCACCACCTCGCGTCCCGCGGAAGTACCCCGCGCCGACTGGCGCAAGCCACGGACGTAGCCGCTCTCCACTGAGAAGTACTCGGTCCGGTTGCGCTTCCGGGCGACCACGGCCTCGATGGTTTCCGCGACATCGTCCAGCCGCCAGCCAAGGGAGTCGGCGATCATGAACACGGACTCCCTTAGCCCCATGTGGCCGATCGTGCCGTCGTTCGCTCCGCGCTGGAACCCCTCCACGCTCAGCCCGACGCCCACCTTCCGCTGCAGCTGCATGCGCCGCGACGCTGCGTCCACGACTCGCTCCACGTGGATGGCGCGCACTTGCTGGCAGGCGGTGGCCAGCACCAGGGGCAGAAAGTCCATCACGAATCCCGGGTTCACGCCCGTGCCCAGCAGCCGCACCCCCGTCTCGCGGGCGCGGCGGTCCAGCTTGCGCGATATCTCCGGGTAGCGCACCCAGGGGAAAGCGAGCTCCTCGCAACTGGACACAATGCTCTTCTCGGAAGAGACGATGGACAGGAGCTGGGGGTAGACGGAGGTCAGGGAAGAGCCGGTGGTGTGGATCACCACATCGGCGTAGACGTCCTTCAGCAGCGGCTCCGCCTCGTAGGCCACGCTGATGCCCAGGCTGCGGCTGGCGCCGGCGGCCTCTCCAAGGTCCGCGCCGGCCTTGGAGGGGTGGGTGTCGATTGCGCCCACGATCTCGATCTCCGGCCGCTCCAGGCAAAGTCGAACGACCTCGGCGCCTATGGCGCCGATCCCGTAGTGTATGGTGCGGATTCTTTCTTGAGTCACGTACGGCTCCACATTCCAGGGCCTATCGCGCATCGGCCAAGAACTCCAGGGCTATCCGGTTAAACGTGTCCGGCTGATCGAGGTAAACCGAGTGTCCCGCCCCCGGCACCACCGCCAGCCGCGCTCCCCGGAACGAGGTCGCAGGCCACAGAGATCCTCCTCGAGCGCGACCGGCCCGGCCTCGTGCCCGTCCAGGGACAGGCCCCAGCCGCGGTGGTCGAAGGTGATGCAGCGGTGCTCGCGGGAGAAGACGGGGATCTGCTGCCACCATCTGAGGTGGTTGCCCCCGGCGCCGTAAGCGAATACGACTGCCGGCCCCCGCGCCGTGCTCCTCGTCGTTCAGATCGATGCCGTTGACCGCTGCTGAAGCCATCGCCGCCTGGCCCGATGTTATACGACATCCTGTAACGTGGCAACCTGGCGCTGTGTTGTGGATTTGTGGATAACTTTCTACGAAACCGCTATAGCGTCTAATCGTCAGATGCCCTACAATGGCCGTGGATGGCACGCGCCGCACGAGATACGCTCAACCTCTCCCCTGGAGCCGTCGTCGTCCCCAGGCGTGGCATCCGCCGTCCCCACCCCGTCCTCCCACCTCTTCCTGCGCCGACGGTCGAGTTTCCGGAGCCTGCCCTTTCGCCGCGCAACCGGCGAAAGGCCGTCGCCCCCGCCTCCATGGCCGTCGCTACGGCGGATGACGGGGCTGAGGCCAAGCCCAGGCGCAAGCGCGGCAGCCGTGGCGGACGCCGCCACAGGAAGGCGGGGCAGGCGACCCCTGCCGCAGAGGAACGGCCGCCGGAGCCGGAGGCTGAGGTCAAACCCAAGCGCAGGCGCGGCAGTCGGGGCGGACAACGCGGCAAGAAGCTGGGCCAGGCGACCCCTGCCGTAGAGGAACGGCCGCTGGAGCCGGAGGCTGAGGCTGAGGTCAAGCCCAAGCGCAAGCGGGGCACCCGCGGCGGTCGCCGGCACAAGAAGGCGGAGAAGGCGACTGCCGCTGCGGAGGAGCCGCCGTCTGAGCCGGAGGCTGAGGCTGAAGCTAGGCCCAAGCGCAAGCGAGCCAGCCGCGGCGGTCGCCGGCACAAGAAGGCGGAGAAGGCGACTGCCGCTGTAGAGGAGCAGCCGCCCGAGCCGGAGCCAGCGGCCGAGGCTAAGCCCAAGCGGAAGCGCGGCACCCGTGGCGGACAGCGCCCCAAGAAGGCGGAGAAGGCGACCGCCGCCGTTGAGGAGGCGCCGCCCGAGCCGGAGGCCAAGCCCAAGCGCAAGCGCAGCACCCGCACCAAGAAGGCCGCCTCAGAAACCGTTCCCTCCACCGTCGCCGCCACGCCGTCTCTTACGTCTAGACGCACCACTGTCCCCGTTACAGGCGCGCCCAAGGGTGCCGTCCCCGCACCCTTCGCCCACCCCGCCGAGTACGAATTCGCCCGCATACTCGATTTCTACGGTATCGAATGGCAGTATGAGCCTCGCTCTTTCCCCCTCCGCTGGGAGTACGGCCACGTCGTCGAGGCGTTCACGCCGGACTTCTACCTGCCGGACCTCAACATGTACGTTGAGGTCACCACCCTGAAGACCGGCCTGACCGGCGAGAAGAACCGCAAGATGCGCCTCATCAAGCAACTGTACCCCGAAATCAACATCAAGTTGCTCAAGAAGCGCGACTACCTCCGCCTCCTGGCCAAGTACGGCTACGGCCCTCCGGCCGCGGAGCAGCTGCCCGACATCGACCGTGTACTCATTACCGCCGCCAAGATCCAGCGCCGTGTCGGTGAGCTGGGCGCCCGTATCAGTCACGACTACGCCGGCAAGGAACCGGTGCTTATCGGCATCCTGCGGGGCGTCATTCGCTTCATGTCAGACCTCATGCGCCACATCTCCCTTCCCGCCGCCGCTGTTGACTTCATGGCCGTCACCTCCTACGAAGGCAACGGCTCGGGCGCCGTGCGCATCATCAAGGACCTCGACGAGAATATCAAGGGCCGTGACGTCATCCTCGTGGAGGACATCGTCGACACAGGGATGACCCTTAACCACGTCCTGGAGTACCTCGGGTCCAAGCGGCCGGCCTCCCTCAAGGTGTGCGCGCTGCTGGACAAGCGGGCCCGCCGCATCGCCAACGTGCCCCTGGAGTACGTGGGTTTTGAAGTCCCCGACGAGTTCGTTGTTGGCTATGGCCTGGACTTCCGCCAGCGGTTCCGCAATCTCCCCTTCATCGCCCTCCTCAAGCACGAGCTATTGCCCTAGCGCTTTTGCGCTGACCGAAGGGTTCACTTTCTTTTCAGTCTCCGTTTTTTCTGATAGGACGATGGCGTTCGGATGAGTTCTGGGGAGCATGAGCGCCCTGAGCCGCCATTATTGCCGCGAGACGGCGGCATCGGCCCTTCGTGGTCTTGACAACCTGTTGGGATGGAGAGAAAATGATCGTGCTCTCCGAGTGGTCAAGTAGCGAGAGCGGCGGAAGGGGACCGCGGAGCGGAAGGGCAACCGGAAGCCCTAGCGGGAACCGAAAACCGCAGCAGCAAAAGGTCACTCGGAGAGCGCTTTTCTCCCCCCACCCCTTCCCCCTTCTCTGACGCAGCGCATCCCTTAGCGGAACGCTATCCTTGACCTCGTCGGTCGCCAAGCGGTGTGGCAGTCCCGCGCCATGGCAAAATTGCGGCGATGCCCCCAATCCGCCACACCGGAACCGTCGTATATAACGTGGGCGCTCTTTGAGTCTCATCGCCGCACCCCCTGTGGTCTATCGACTCGGGAGCGCTTCGTCTTGTCTGCCTTGGCTCGTGTGTTGGGGGCTGACCTTGGCGCAGGTCTGGGTCGCGCTGACGCCGTGCGCCAGCCGCGCCAGTGGATGACGCTCCGCCCCGCCAGGCCCGCAATCCACTGGCTGGACATCCCCAGCAGTTCCCCGAAGACGGACTCGTTGTCCTTGCCCGCGTAGGTCGCCGCTGTCTGGCTGCCGTCGGCCATCTTCAGCGCTCTGTTTGCCCAGGCTTGCTGGGCTCGTATACTGGCGGCGAGCTATGTCCGCGGACCGCACTGCCCTCTTGGAAGCCTTTCGCCGCCGCTTCGGCCGGCCCGCACAACTCGTCGCCGAGGCGCCCGGGCGCGTCAACCTCATCGGCGAGCACACCGACTACAACGAGGGCCACGTCCTGCCCCTGGCCATCGACCGCACCGTGGCCGTGGCCGCCGCCCCACGGGCGGATGCCGTCCACGCCTACTCCCTGGACTACGACCAGGAGGACTCCTTCTCGCTGGCGGAGATCCGCCCTCTGCCTGAGGGCGGCTGGCGCAACTACGTGCGGGGCGTCGCCTGGGCCCTGCGGGAGGCAGGACACGCCCTGCGCGGCCTCCAACTGGCGCTCAGCGGTGACGTCCCCATCGGCGCTGGCCTCTCTTCTTCGGCCGCCCTGGAGGTGGCTGTGGCTGGGGCCTTCTCTATCGGTGACGCAATCGCCCTCGATCCCCGCGACTTGGCCCTGCTGGCTCAGCGCGCGGAGAACGATTTCGTGGGCGTCCAGTGCGGCATCATGGACCAGTTCGCCGCCGCCTTCGGACAGCCGGACCACGCCCTGCTGATCGACTGCCGGAGCCTTGACGTCCAAGCCGTACCACTCAGCCTTGATGAGCAGGAGATTGTCGTCGTCATCGTTGACTCCGCGGTGCGGCGCTCTCTCGGCGACTCGTCCTACAATCAGCGGCGGCGGGAGTGTGAGCAGGCAGCGGCAGCCCTGGGTGTCCCGGCCCTCCGCGACGTCGCTCCGGACGAACTGGAGGCCCGCGGGCGGGAACTGCCGCCGGAGCTGTATCGCCGCGCCCATCACGTCGCAACGGAGGAGACCCGCGTGACGGCCGCTGTGGACGCTCTAAGGCATGGCGACGTGGACATGCTGGGCCGCCTGCTGTGCGAATCGCATGAGAGCCTGCGGGACCAATTCGAGGTTTCCTGCCCTGAGCTGGACGTGCTGGTGGAACTGGCCGCCCCGGTGGAGAGCGTGCTGGGCGCCCGTCTCACCGGTGCTGGCTTCGGCGGCTGCACGCTAAACCTCGTGCGTCGGCGAGCGCTGGACGTCTTCCGGCGCGGCGTCCTCGAAACGTACCGCCAGCGCACGGGCCTGCCCGCCGAGATGCACATCGTCCGCGCCAGCCAGGGCCTCCAGGTGACCGATGTCTGAGGTACGCTACCGCCACTCTCCTTCCGGGCCCGTCCTGCAGAACGGGGCCCTGCGACTGGCTGCCCGCCTCGATGAGGGCACGTTCTCCTTCGCGCGCGCCGACAGCAGCGACGATGTCATCCCCTGCGCCTGGACCGGCGTTGCCCTGGCTGACGGGATATCGCTCACCTCCCGTGGCGCAGGCTTCGATGTCGAGGGTGTGCAGCCCGTCGACGACGCCCATGGCCGCGGCCGGGCTCTCACCCTGCGCCGCCGCGCCGCCCCCGGCGAGCCGCGCCTCGTCCTGACCCTCTCCCTGTACGAGGAGCAGCCCTTCGCCGTCCTCCGCTCCCACGTCATCAACACCACGGGACAACCCCTGCGCGTGCAGGCGTTCCATGTCATGCGTGCCACACTTCCGGCCCTGAAGGCTGGGCCCGCAGACTGGCGTTTCTACAAGCACGGCTGGCAGTCCTTCAGCCCCGCCCTGACCCTTTCCGTCGACGACGATGACATACCGCCGTTCTCGCCCGTGGTCGATCCGGCCACACGGCCCTCAGGACAGGGCCACCTTGTCAGCGAGCTCGTCGCGTCCCTGCACGAGCCCGCCTCCGGCCAGACCGTCACCGCTGGCTTTGTGTCCGCCGCCGACCAGTTCTCTCAGGTCTGGCTGGAGCGCGAGGGCGCTACCCTGACCGCTACCTCCTACGCCGACGGTATCGAGATTGCTTCCGGCGCGGGCCTATCCTCCGAGAGGGCAGCGATTGACATAACCGTAGGCCCGCTGTCAGCCCTCGACCGCTACGGCGACGCCCTGGGCCGCGAGATGCACGCCTTGTCCTGGCCTCACATCCCGAGCGGCTGGTGCTCTTGGTACCACTACTTCACGGGCGTGACCGAGGATGACATCGTCGCCAACCTGGAGCGCTTGGCCGAACAACGTGATGAGCTGCCGCTGGAGTACGTGCAGGTTGACGACGGGTACCAGGCGGGGATCGGGGACTGGCTGAGCGTGAACGAGGAGTTTCCCCACGGCATGGCCTGGCTGGCTGGGCAGATCCACGAGCGTGGGTTCAAGGCGGGCTTGTGGCTGGCCCCCTTCCTTGCTGGCGCCCGCTCGCGCCTGTTCGCTGAGCATCCGGCGTGGCTCCTCCGCGATGAGACTGGCGGGCCGGTGGTCGCCATCCAGAACTGGGAGCAGCTCTGCTACGCCCTGGATTGCACCCACCCTGAGGTCATCGACTGGCTGGAGCACGTCTTTCGCACCGTCACCGATGACTGGGGCTACGACTACGTGAAGATCGACTTCATATATGCCGCCGCGCTGGAAGGGCACCGCCATGATCCCCGGGCCACTCGCGCTCAGGCCTACCGCCGCGGCCTGGACACGATACGCCGGGCGGTCGGCGACCGGTTCGTCCTCGGCTGCGGGGCGCCCATGGGGCCCAGCGTCGGCCTCGTCAACGGTATGCGCATCGGGCCGGACGTGGCGCCCTCTTGGCACCCCGAGGCGCGCCTCGGTCGTCGCGTCTCCCTCTCCCTCCCCGCCGCCGCCAACGCCTTGCGCACCGCGATCGCCCGCTTCTGGATGCACGACCGCCTCTGGCTCAGCGACCCCGACTGCCTCCTTCTGCGCGACTCGGAGACGGACCTCACCGCAGACGAGGTTCGTACCCTGGCCACCGTCGTAGCCATGTCAGGCGGCATGGTACTGGACAGCGATGACCTGAGCCGACTCGCGCCCGATCGGCGCCGTCTGCTGGCCAGGCTGTTGCCCCTGCGCGGCGCGGCCGCCCTGCCCCTCGACATGTTCCAGCATGACCCGCCGCAGATCCTTTGCCGGGCGGCCGACAACCTCCTCGCCGTCATCAACTGGGCGGACGACGCGACGGACGTGGCCGTCCGCCTCTCCGTACCGGCAGCGCGCCTGACCGATTTCTGGACCGGCGAAGACTGCGGCCTTCATCAGGGGGCGGTCACCTTTCCGCTCGCGCCTCACGCCTCGAAGCTGGTAGCAGTGAACCGGACGGAGGATTGATGCCCGCCGTCTTGGTCACCGGCTTGCCTGGCTGCGGCAAGACCACCCTCGTGCGCAGGGCCGTCGCTGAGCTGGGCGTCCCTGCCGCCGGCTTCTACACCGAAGAGATTCGCTCCGCCGGCCGCCGCGAGGGCTTCGCTCTGGTGACCCTGGACGGTCGCCGCGCAACCCTGGCCTCGACCCGAATACGCAGTCCCAACCGCGTGTCGAGATACGGCGTCGACGTGCAGGCGCTGGAAAGGGTCGGCCTGCCCGTCCTGGAGGAAGCCACGTCGGGGGCGAAGCTGCTCGTCGTCGACGAGATCGGCAAGATGGAGCT
>CAYFYG010000020.1:0-2982 GCA_964347225.1 uncultured Dehalococcoidia bacterium
GTGTACTTGTGCCGCTGCCCGTAGTAGAGATAGATGCCGAAGGCGATGATCAACGGGAAGTGAAGCCAAAAGTAGACTATATTCGCGGTCTGCGCCCAGAACTCCCGATCCCTGATCCATTCGTTCATGTCGTCTTCCCAGAAGATGCCCAGGTAGCGTTGCGCATCGATCACATCCATGGCGTGGCGGTAGGCCGCTTCCGCCCGGTCTGGTGGCGCTCCCCGCACACCGAAGTAGAGCAGAAAGGCCACGCCGACGACGAGGGCCTCCACCAGGTCCCGACGTCTGAACATGCCTCTGAATTGCCGCCACAGGGAAGCGGCGCGTGTGGCAAGACCGACCTCAGGCACGGCTCACCAGGAATAACGGCCGCCGCGCAGGGCTAGGCCTGGGCACGTCGCAGGCTCGGGGGAGCAATCAGGTTCCAGACGCGGCCGCCGTGCCGGTCTAGGACCAGCGCTGCCCACAGGCCGAACAGCGCCACAGCGGTGCCCGCGACCACGTCCAGGATGAAATGGTTGCCAGTGACGACGACTGCCAGCCCCATGCCGATGGGCATGACAACGGCGAACGTCCTCAGCATCACGTTCCTAGTGCTGCACATGATGGCGATGCCGAGGAGCAGGTTCCATCCGAAGTGCAGGCTGGGCATGGCGGCATACTGGTTGACGAAGGCCGCCGGTTGCATGTCATAGTTCACCGGCGAGTATGCCGCCACGGTGTCAATCAGCCCGTAGCCCCAAAAGAGCAACCGCGGCGGCGCCGTGGGGAACAGGTTGAACAGGATCAGGCCGATGCCGCCTGAGATCAGGAACGCGTTGCGGAACACGATGAACTGGGAGCGGTGGAGAAAGAACAGCCACAGGCCGATGGCGGCCACCAGCGGGAAGTGAGCCCAGACATAGATGCCGTTGAACACCTTCACCGCGATCTCGCTGGACATCACCCATGCCTGCATCTGGCCCTCCCAGAACAAGCCTAGGCTTTTCTCCAGCTCCACCAGCCGGATCGCCCGCGACGTGGCCTCCCCTGCCCGCTCCACCACCGCACCACGCACCAAGTAGTAGAGGACGAAAGCCACCACTATCAGGGCCAGGTCCCAGAGACCGCTCTTGCGGATGACCGCCGCGGTCCTCACGACGGTGGGCGCCAACCGCTCGACCACGCCAGACACTCCCTCTAGAGACATCTCATTCTAGGCCTAACCGCGCCGCCTTTTCAAGATAGCGCGCCTTTGACCATGCCTGCGCCCCCGTCTATGATGACGATGCACCGCCAAGAAGGGAGTTCCCTGTGGAAATCAAGGTCGAAAAAGGCGATCTCACCCAGTACCCAGCCAAGGCCGTCATTGTCAACCTGTTCGAAGCTGCAAAGAAGCCCGCCGGCGGCACCGCCGCCGTCGATAAGGCCCTCGACGGAGTCATCAGCCAGCTCATCGCCGACGGTGAGATCAAGGGCAAGAAGAAGGAGCTTACACTCATCCACACCCTGGGGAAGCTGCCCACTCCACGGGTGCTGGTCGTGGGCCTGGGCAAGCAGGCCGAGTTCGGCCTCGACACCATCCGCGACGTCACAGGCACGGCGCTGCGCCGGCTGCGCAGCGCGGGTGCTGACACGGTCGCTACCATCGTCCATGGCGGCGGCGTCGCCGCCCTGGAGCCGCAAGCCTGCGCCCAGGCCATCGCCGAGGGCGCGGTCATGGGCCTGTACCGCTTCGACCGCCTCAAGAAGCCCGAAGAGGATCAGAAGCAGATCGCCTCGGTCACTCTGGTGGAGTTCGATGGGTCCAAGCTGGCAGCCCTCAAGCGCGGCGTGGAGCGCGGCCTCATCCTGGGCCAAGCGGCCAACCACGCCCGCGACATGGCTAACGAGCCCGCTAACCTGTTCACCCCCTCCGTCATGGCCGAACGCGCACAGGCGCTGGCCGAGGACGCCGGGCTGAAATGTCAGGTGCTGGAAAAGACGGAGATGGAGAAGATGGGCATGGGCGCCTTTCTGGGCGTGGCGGCCGGGTCCACCCAGCCCCCCAAGTTCATCATCCTGCGCCACCGCGGCAAGGTCCGCGCCAAGGAGACCATCGGCCTGCTGGGCAAGGGGATCACCTTCGACTCCGGCGGCATCTCGATCAAGCCGTCCCGCGGCATGGAGGAGATGAAGGGCGACATGTCTGGCGGAGCCGCCGTCATCGCCGCCATGTGGGCGCTGGCCAAGTTGAAGGCGCCGCTGAACGTCACGGCGGTGGTGCCCGCCACCGAGAACATGCCCTCCGGATCGGCAACTAAGCCGGGGGACGTGCTGAGCGCCATGAACGGAAAGACGATCGAGGTCATCAACACCGACGCCGAGGGCCGCCTCATCCTCGCCGACGCCATCTGCTACGCCCGCCAGGAGAAGCTCTCCCCCATCATCGATGTGGCCACCCTGACGGGGTCCATGCAGATCGCCCTAGGTCCGGCGGCCACAGGCTTCTTGACTAATAATGACGACCTAGCCGATGCGATGGTCAAGGCTGGAGGGGCCTGCGGCGAGCGCATGTGGCGTTTCCCCCTCATCGACGAGTACCACGAGCGGCTGAAGAGCACCGTCGCCGACATCAAGAACACTGGCGGCCGCGACGGGGGCGCCATCAGCGCCGCCAAGTTCCTCCACTTCTTCGTCGAAGACACACCCTGGGTGCACATCGACATGGCCCCCACGGATAACGTGGACAAGGACAAGGGTGCCTGGGTCAAGGGCGCCACGGGTATCCCCACCCGCACCCTGGTGAACCTGGTGCTATCCCTGGCGACTCAAGGGAAGTAGCGACATGACAACCGTCCCCCTGGAACCCGTAGACTCCGTCGCCATTACGGTCGTGGTCGACAACGCCGCCGACGTGCTGCTGCCCGACCAGGGGCCGGCCAAGCGGCCCGGCCTCGGTGCCACCGATGTCCTTCGCGTCCCCGCCGCCTTCCTCGAGGGCGGTGAAACGTTCGATGTCCC
>CAYFYG010000021.1:0-12356 GCA_964347225.1 uncultured Dehalococcoidia bacterium
CGAGTCGTCATGTGCACCTGGGTCGATGTCTCCTGGGGCGTGCCCTTGTACTGGAACCCGCCCATGTCGCAGTACAACCCCTCCGCGTTCTCCCGCACCACCACGAAATCGATCTCATCGGGGCCCTTGTCCTTGAGCGGACACTCGACGCCGGGGTAGAGCCTGACCGGCCGCAGGTTGATGTACTGGTCGAGCTCGAAGCGAACACGGAGGAGGAGCCCCTTCTCCAGGATGCCCGGCGCCACCTCCGGATGGCCCACGGCTCCCAGGTAGATTGCGTCGAAGCCGCGAAGCTCCTCCAACACGGAATCCGGAAGGACCTCGCCGGTCTTCAGGTAGCGGTCGCCGCCCAGGTCGTACGTCTCGGTCTGGTAACGAAGGCCGGTGGCGGCGGCAGCGGCCTCCAAGACCTTCAGCCCCTCCTGAACGACCTCCAGGCCGATCCCGTCGCCGGGGATCACGGCTATCCGGTGCATCGACTTCTCCTCATCGCTTGTCCACTCCAACGAAGGCAGCCACGCTCCATTCGACCGGGCCGAAGTGTAGCACAGAGGAGCGCCTTGGGTTAAGCGCTGACGCTAGCCGACCTCGGTCTCGTTCTCATGCCGCGGGACGGGGCGCGGCCGCTGGGCCGCCAGGTCCGTGAACACCGCGCGGAAGCTGATCAGGCCGCCCATGGCGAACACCAGCAGCAGCGGCCAGGTGCGGATACGGCGCAGGTTGCTCACCCCCAAGTTAGCGCCCAGGGTCCACACGGCGGCGATGAGCCCCGGCACGAACCAAAGCACAGCGAAGGTGGAGGCCGCGATGCGCAGCGGCCAGCGGCGCACCCCCAAGCCGCGGTCGCCCACGATCAGCCACAGCAGGCCAGCGAACCCCAGCACGCCGAAACTGCGCTCCACGACCGTCGCGTTCGTGGCCTTCCACATCGTCAGGAAGGCGTTGATCAGCGCGATCAGGGTGTTGCGGCCCCGTGGCTCCTCCTCCAGTTCCTCCTCCTCCGAGAAGTCGTACAGCTCCTCCTCCACCTTTTGGCCGAGACCGCGCACCCGGTTCCAGAGGTCGCGGATGGGGTCAGAGGGCATGTAACTTCTCCTCCCACCTCACTCGCCAGCCGGCGTCAGCCAGCCGGGGCGCTCCGCCTCGAAGGCGCGTATCTTCCCATCGAGCTTCAGCGTCAACCCTATGTCGTCCAGGCCGTTCAGCAGCCGCTCGCGGACGAACGGGTCTATCTCGATCGCCTCCCGGAATCCGTCCTCGTCGTACAGCGCCTGCTGCTGCAGGTCCACGGTGAGCTCGTAGCCGGGAAGCTCCTCCGCCTTCCCCATCAACTCCTGTACGCGCTCCTCCGGCAGCGCCACCGGCAGCACGCCGTTCTGTATGCAGTTGTTGTAGAAGATATCCGCGAAGGAAGGTGCGATGAGCGCTCGGAATCCGTACTCCAGCAGCGCCCATACCGCGTGCTCGCGCGAGGACCCGCAGCCGAAGTTGCGCCCGGAGACGAGGATCGTCGCCCCTTCGTAGCCGGGACGGTTCAGCTCGAATTCCGGGTTCGGCGCGCCGTCGGCGAGGTACCGCCAGTCGAAGAAGGCGAACTCACCGAACCCCGTCCGCTCGACGCGCTTGAGGAACTGCTTGGGGATGATCTGGTCGGTGTCTACGTTGGGACGGTCCAGTGGCGCGACGATGCCTGTGATGACGGTAAACGGTTGCATCTGCGATCCTACCACTCACGAATGTCCACAAAGTGTCCGGCGATGGCGGCCGCGGCGGCCATCGGCGGGCTGACCAGGTGCGTCCGCCCGCCCTTCCCCTGCCGGCCCTCGAAGTTGCGGTTAGACGTTGAGGCGCAGCGCTCCCCAGGCTGAAGCACGTCCGGGTTCATGCCCAGGCACATCGAGCAGCCCGCCTCGCGCCACTCGAACCCCGCCTCGATGAATGTCCGGTCCAGACCCTCACGCTCCCCCTCAACCCTCACCGGTGTCGACCCGGGAACCACCATCGCCCTCACATCGTCGTGCACCTTGCGACCGCGCACCACCTCCGCGGCCGCGCGCAGGTCCTCGATGCGCCCGTTCGTGCAGGCCCCGATGAAGACCCGGTCGATCCGGATGTCCCGGATGGGCGTTCCGGGCTGGAGGTCCATGTAGGCAAGGGCGCGCTCGGCAGCCGCCCGGTCCCCCGACGATGAGAACGAGGCAGGGTCCGGCACGCGCCCTGTCACCGGAACGACCATCCCAGGATTGGTGCCCCAGGTCACGTACGGCTCCAGCTCCGACGCGTCGATCACCACTGTCTTGTCGAACGCGGCGCCCGGGTCCGTACGCAGCCCCTTCCACATCTCCACCGCGGCGTCCCACTCCGCGCCCTTGGGCGCATACGGCCGACCGCGCAGGTACTCGAACGTCGTCTCGTCCGGCGCGATCATGCCGGCACGGGCGCCGGCCTCGATGGTCATGTTGCAGACCGTCATCCGCCCCTCCATGGAGAGGGCGCGGACCGCGTCCCCCGTGTACTCGATGACATGGCCGACGGCACCGTCCACGCCGATCCGCCCGATGATGCCCAGGATCATGTCCTTGGCGGCAACGCCTCGCGGCAGCGCTCCTTCCACCCGTACTTCCATCGTCTTCGGCCTCTGCTGCACCAAGCACTGCGTGGCCAGCACGTGCTCCACCTCGGAGGTGCCGGTACCCAGGGCGAAAGCCCCGAACGCCCCGTGCGTTGACGTGTGGCTGTCGCCACAGACTATGACCATCCCCGGACGGGTGTACCCCATCTCCGGGCCGATGACGTGGACGATCCCCTGCCGGTCGGAGTGCATTCCGTACAGCCGCACACCGAACTCCTCACAGTTTCGTTGCAGCGTCTCGACCTGCTTGCGCGAGATCTCGTCTTCGATGGGGAGCGAACGGTCCGTGGTGGGAACGTTGTGATCCGCGGTGGCGACGGTGAGGTCGGGACGGCGCACACTGCGCTCCGCGAGTCGCAGCCCCTCGAAGGCCTGCGCAGAGGTCACCTCGTGCACGAGGTGCAGGTCCACGTAGAGCAGGGAGGGCTTCGCCTCCTCGTCGTGCACTACGTGTGCATCCCAGATCTTCTCGAACAGCGTCTTCGGTCTCATCGTGGCATGGGCCAATCCAGCAGCCCTCAGGGGCCTGGTCAGCGTATTTCAGGATACGTCAGGGAGGGCCGCCAAGCCAGCCGCCCTCCCTGACGATAGCGTCTAAGGGTTGGCCCACACCTCGCCCTTGCGGGCGCCCTGGGGAGCATGGGCCAGCAGCCGGTTGAGGGCATTGAGCAGCGCCTTGGCCGAGGCGACGACAATGTCGGTATCCGCGCCGCGCCCCACGAAGGCGCGGTCGTCCGCCTCGATGCGCACTGTCACCTCCCCCTGGGCGTCGATCCCCTCGGTGACGCTGTTCACAGTGTACTCTACAAGCCGGTTGGGCACCCCCACCAGACCATTGATGGCCCCATACGACGCGTCCACCGGACCCGTGCCGATGGAGGTGGTCGTCATCTCCCGGCCCTCGGGCCCGATCAGGCGCACCGTGGCCGTGGGCATGAGCTGGTTCCCGCACGACACTTGGAGCAGGTCCAGCTTATACAGCTCTTCCACCGTGCGTCGCTCCTCTGACACCAGGGCGTCGAGGTCGCGGTCATCCACCTCACCCTTCTTGTCGGCCAGCTCCTTGAAGGCGAGGAACACGCGGTCCAGTTCCTCGCGCGTGATCTCGTACCCCAGCTCGTCCAGACGGGCCTTGAGGCCGTGGCGGCCGGAGTTCTTGTTGAGGACGATCACCGCACCACGGCTCAGGCCGATGTCCTGGGCGTCGATGATCTCGAAGGTCTCCCGCAGCTTGGTGATGCCGTGCTGGTGGATGCCGGACTGATGGCGGAAGGCGTTGGCGCCCACGATCGCCTTGTTGGGCTGCACCGTCATCCCCGTGAGCTGGGAGACCAGGCGGCTGGTGCGGTGGATCTGCGTGGTGTCCACCCCGGTGGTCAGGCCGAAGAAGTCGCCCCGCGTCTTGATCGCCATCACGACTTCCTCCAGAGAGGCGTTGCCCGCCCGCTCGCCGATCCCGTTGACGCAGGTCTCGATCTGGCGCGCCCCGGCCCGTATGGCGGCCAGGCTGTTGGCCACCGCCAGGCCCAGGTCGTCGTGGCAATGGACGGAGATCACCGCCTTGTGGACGTTGGGCACGTTCTCCTGGATCTGGCGGATGAACTCCTCGAACTCTTCCGAGATGGCATAGCCCACGGTATCGGGAATGTTGACTGTGGTGGCCCCCGCCTCGATGCACTCCGTGAGCATGCGATACACGTACCCCGGCTCGGAGCGCGTTGCATCCATGGGGGAGAACTCCACGTCGGAGCAGTACTTCTTGGCCCGGGCCACTTGGGTGCGTGCCATTTCCAGCACCTGCTCTCGATCCTTATCCAGTTGGTGGAGGATGTGGATGTCCGAGCTGGAAAGGAAGACGTGAATGCGTGGCTGGGCGGCATCCTTCACCGCCTCCCAGCAGGCGTCCACGTCCCCGGGAACGGCGCGGGCCAAGCCGGCGATGGCGGTGCCGCGAACCTCCTTGGCAATGGCGGTCACGGACTCGAGATCGCCCGGCGAGGAGGCGGGAAAGCCCGCCTCGATGAAATCCACATGCATCCGCTCCAGAGAGCGGGCGATCTCCAACTTCTCGGCGGCACCCAGGGCGACGCCGGGCGACTGGTCTCCGTCGCGCAGGGTTGTGTCGAAAATCAGTACCCGCTCGCTGGCGGGCGGGTCCCGCCTATCGGCGGGCCGGTTCTTGTCTTTGCGTGTCATCGTCTCAACCTCCACTGGGGATTCGGGATGCAGCGGAGGCTTTCACGCCCTAGGCACACACGCCTTCCGCTACACCAGCGGCTCGTGGGTGGCCCCGCCACGGGCGGGGCCGACTAAGGCTGAGAGCGAGGCTCACTCCACGGCTAGACATCATGTTCTCCAGCGCAACCTCTGATCGGTTGGCGTGTTCTCTACTCACGCTTCTTGAGCCAGGGCATCATCGCCCGCAGTTCCTTGCCCACCTGCTCGATGGGATGTTCGGCGTTCTGCCTGCGCAGGGCCATGAAGCTGGGCCTCCCGGCCTGGTTCTCCAGGATCCACTCTCGCGCGAAAGCGCCGGACTGGATGTTCCCCAGGATCTGCTTCATGGACTGCTTCACGTGGTCGTCGATGACCTTGGGCCCGCGGGTGTAGTCGCCGTACTCAGCGGTGTCGGAGATGGAGTAGCGCATGTAGGCCATGCCGCCCTCGTGCATCAGGTCTGTAAGCAGCTTCAGCTCGTGCATGCACTCAAAGTAGGCGATCTCCGGCTGGTAGCCGGCGGCGATGAGCGTCTCGAAGGCCGCCTTCACCAACGCCGTGACGCCGCCGCACAGCACCGTCTGCTCCCCGAACAGATCGGTCTCCGTCTCCTCGGCGAAGGTAGTCTCAAGCACCCCGGCGCGGGCGCAGCCGATCCCCTTTGCGTATGCCAGGGCCACCTCCTTGGCCGCCTCCGTAGCGTTCTGCTGCACCGCCACCAGTGCCGGCACGCCGAGACCAGCGGTGAACAGCTCCCGCACGCGGTGACCGGGCCCCTTGGGAGCGATCATCGTCACGTCTATGTCCGGCGGCGGCTGGATCTGGCCGAAGTGGATGTTGAACCCGTGAGCGAACATGAGCATATTGCCGGCGCTGAGGCCGCGCTCGATACTCTCATGGTATACCTGAGCCTGCAGCTGGTCAGGCACCAGCATCACGATGACGTCCGCCCCCTGCGCCACCGCTTCCGCAGAGTCCACACTGAGGCCCGCCTCCTGGGCGGCCCGCCAGGGCTCGGAGCCGGGGATCTCCCCCACCACCACATTGCACCCGCTGTCTTTCAGGTTGAGGGCGTGCGCGTGCCCCTGTGACCCAAAGCCGATAACCCCTATCGTCTTCCCCTTGATCAAGTCCAGGTTGGCTTCGCTCTCATAGTAGATCTTGGCCACGGCTTACACTCCTTGCTCTACTTGGCCGAATAGGGAGGCTCGAAGCCCTCATAGCGCTCCGGCTCCTCATGCTCTTCGGGAGGATGGGAGATGGCCGAGCCCCGCAGCATGGCCACGCGGCCCGTGCGCACAAGTTCGATGACGGCGTAGTCCTGCAGCAGCTCGAAGATGGCATCCACCTTCCCCTCATCGCCCGTGACCTCGACGATCACGGAGTCCGAGGAGACATCCACGATGTTGGCCCGGAAGAGGTCAACGATTTCAATGATATGGCTGCGGTTTCCCGCGTCCACGCGCACCTTGATCAGGGCCAGTTCGCGGTTCACGATTTCCTCTGCGGAGATATCGCGGATGTTCACGACCTCCACCAGCTTGTCGACCTGCTTCACGACCTGGTCAGCGTCGGTGCTGGCGTCAACCACGAACGTCATGCGCGACAGCCCCGGCGCCTCGGAGTGACCCACCGCCAGGCTCTCGATGTTGAAGCCCCGCTGGCGCCACTTGGAGGCGATCCGGTTGAGCACTCCCGGCCGGTCCTCCACCAGGGCTATTATCGTGTGCCTCTGCAGGCTGTCACGTTTGCTCATGCGGTCACCTCCACCCGCTCATCCTCATAGGTCGGCAGGTCCACAGTCTCTTCCAGGGAGGCCCCCGGCGGCACCATGGGGTAGATGTTCTCGTCGGGCTTGACCTGGAACTCGCAGACCACCGGGCCGTCGTGCTCCATCGCCTGCCGGATGACGGGCTCTACCTCCTCCTTGCGTGTAGCCCTCAGCCCGAGGATGTCGAACGCCTCCGCCAGCTTGACAAAGTCCGGGTTGCGCAGAGGCGTTGACACAATGTTGTTGTGATAGAAGAGATGCTGCCATTGGCGCACCATGCCCAGATGACTATTGTTGATGATCGCGAACTTGATGGGCCAGCCATACTCGGAAATGGTGGCCAGCTCCTGCATCGTCATCTGGAAACCGCCATCGCCGCAGATCGACCACACCAGCTCACCCGGCTTGGCCGCCTGCACCCCCATCGCCGCTGGCACCTCGTACCCCATCGTCCCCAGCCCGCCCGACGTCACGAAGGAGTTAGGCTTGTCAAACCAGAAGTTCTGGGCGGCCCACATCTGGTGTTGGCCCACCCCAGTGACCACGTAGCAGTCGCCGTCCGTGGCCTCGTACAGCTTCTGGATCACATACTGGGGGAGCACATCCGCGGTCTCCCGGACGGTGATCGAGGGGTGGTCCCGCTTCAGCTCATCGATGTGGGCGAACCAGTCCGGTCGCTCCATGAACTGCACGTGCTTATTCAGCTCGCCCAGGCAGATACGGGCGTCGCCCTGCAGCGTGGCGGCAGGCCGCACGTTCTTGCCGACCTCCGCCGGGTCGATCTCGATGTGGATGATCCTGGCGTTGGGCGCGAAGTCCTTCAGCCGACCCGTGATCCGGTCATCGAAGCGCATGCCGGCGGCGATGAGCAGGTCCGACTCGTGGATCGCCAGGTTGCTCCAGTACATCCCGTGCATCCCGGGCATCCCCAGACAGAGCGGATGCGTCCCCGGAAAGCTGCTAATGCCCAGCAGAGTGGTGATCACCGGGACGTTCCCCTTCTCCGCCAGCTCCCGCAGCTCCTGGAACGCCTGGGCGATGATCACCCCGTGCCCGGATATGATCACCGGCCGCTTGGCCTCATTGACGAGCTCTGCGGCCTTGGCCACCTCCTCGACATCGGGGTAGAGCCGGGGCCGATACCCCTTCAGGTCCACCGTGTCTGGCCACACGAACTCCGCCTTCTGCTGGAGAACATCGCGCGGAATGTCCACCAGGACCGGCCCCGGCCGGCCGGTGGAGGCGATATGGAACGCCTCGCGCATTATCCTGGGAATCTCCGCCGCGTTGAGCACCAAGTAGCTGTGCTTGGAGATGGGGATCGTGATGCCCGTGATGTCTGCCTCCTGGAAGCCGTCGCGGCCGATCAGGGCGGTGATGGCCTGCCCCGTGACGCACACGATGGGCACCGAGTCCATCCAGGCGTTGGCGATGCCGGTGACAAGGTTGGTGGCACCCGGCCCGGACGTAGCGAAGCATACCCCCACCTTGCCTGACACCCGCGCATAGCCGTCGGCGGCGTGGGCCGCGCACTGCTCATGTTTCACCAGGTAGTGGACCACCTTCGGGTAATATTTGGGCAGTTGGTCGTAAATGGGCAAGGTAGCCCCGCCGGGCAGACCGAAAATGTGCTCGGTCCCCTCCCTGGCCAGGGCCTCCAACACCATTTGGGCTCCCGTCATCTCCGCCATGACCACACTCCTCCAGACGCCGCTCTAGGCATTACTGTTGCATTCATCCGCAATGGCTATCCACATACCGCCCCCTCTGACGCCGAAGACACCAGCCTCGCGTACTTGGCCAGGGCGCCGCTTGGGTACTTGAGCGCCGGCGCCTGCCAGGCCTCCCGCCGTCGCCTCATCTCCTCCTCCGACACCTGCACCTCGATGCGGCGGTCCGGGATGTCCAGGCTGATCACATCGCCGTCGCGGAGGAGGGCAATGGGCCCGCCCACCGCGGCCTCGGGCGCCACGTGGCCGATCATGAACCCGCGGGTAGCCCCCGAGAAACGCCCGTCGGTGATCAGCGCCACCTCCTCGCCCAGCCCCTGGCCGGCGATCGCGGCGGTCACCGCCAGCATCTCGCGCATGCCCGGCCCGCCTTTGGGCCCCTCATACCGGATCACGACCACATCCCCGGCCTTGACACGCCGCTGGCTTACGGCCTCGAAGACGGCCTCCTCACCATCGAAGACGCGGGCGGGGCCGCTGAACTGCTCCCTCTTAACACCGCTGGTCTTCATCACGCAGCCCTCCGGCGCCAGGTTCCCCTTGAGAACCACCAGCGTGCCCGTGGGCTCCAGCGGCCTATCGACGGGCACGACCACGTCCTGGCCGTCGTCGAACTGGAGGCCGGTCAGGTTCTCGGCCATCGTCTTGCCGGTAACTGTCAAAGCACCCCCGTTGAGGAGACCAGCATCCAGCAGTTCCTTCATCACCCGCGGCACGCCGCCGACCCTGTCCAAGTCCACCATGATGTAACGGCCGCCTGGGCGGGTATCGGCGATGTGGGGCGTGCGGCGGCTGATGCGGTCGAAGTCGTCCAGCGATAGCGGCACCCCCGCCTCCCGGGCGATGGCCAGTAGGTGCAGGGCGGCGTTGGTGGAGCCGCCGATGGCCACCGAGACGGCGATGGCGTTCTCCAACGCCTGTCTGGTGAGGACGTCGCGCGGCCTGATCTCCGCATCCAGAAGCCGCAGCGCGGCTTCGCCCGTGCGACGGCAGATGTCGTCGCGCCGGGGGTCTGCGGCGGGGATGGAGGCACTGTAAGGCAGGGCCATGCCCAGCGCCTCGCTGGCGCAGGCCATCGTGTTGGCAGTATACATGCCAGCGCAGGAGCCCTCACCGGGACAGGCCACGCACTCCAGTTCATGCAATTCCTCGGCCGTCATACGGCCGGCCTCGTAGGCGCCTACGGCCTCGAACACGTCTTGCACCGTAACGTCCCGGCCCTGGAATTGGCCAGGCATGATGGTGCCCCCATACAGGAAGATCGAAGGGATGTTGAGCCGGGCGGCGGCCATCAGAGACCCGGGCAGGCTCTTGTCGCAGCCGGCGATGGTCACCAGGGCGTCGTAGGCGTGCGCCATCACCATCAGCTCGATGGAGTCGGCGATGACCTCGCGGCTGACCAGGGATGCCTTCATCCCTTCATGCCCCATAGCCACGCCGTCGGATACCGCGATGCTCACGAATTCGCGAGAGGTGCCGCCGCCGCTCTTGACACCCTCCTTGACGCGGTCCGCCAGGCGGTCGAGATGTACGTTGCAGGGCGTGGCCTCGTTCCAGGTGCTGGCCACCGCCACGAAGGGCTTCCGGATGTCCTCATCGGACATCCCCATGGCGCGCAGGTAGGAGCGGTTCGGCGCCCGTGCAGGCCCCCCCTTCATCACCTCACTTCGCATCGCCTTGGTTGTCACCATCTGCCCTCACTCCTCAGTAACCAACTAGTCCCGACCCAAAGGGACGGGACTGGCAGTCATCTCGCGGTACCACCCTTCTTCTCCGAGACACCTACCGACCCCCACAACTAAAACGCCCGCCCCAAAGGGATCCCGCTTGGGGCGGGACGGTACCACCCTTCTTCTCTCGTCGCCCCGCCCGCCCAAACGGCACGAGCAGGCGATGGCCTCGGAGCGCTCTGGCGCTGTAACGGGCGCACCCGAACGGGCCTATGGATTGCCGTTCAGCCCGCCGGCTCAGGTCCCGCCTGAACGCCGGGATCCCCCTGCGGGGGAGGCGAGTTCGAGGCCGCTCGCTGCCGGGCTCGCACCTGATCCCCGGCTCTCTGGAGCGAATCGGCTGTTCTACTACTCCCCTTCGCCGCCTTTGCCGTCTTTCGGTTGGAGTGTAGCAGGAATTGTAGGCCAGTGCCTCCACGGAAGTCAAGCAAATACTGGCTTTACCGTAGAATTCGGGCGCCCCCTACTGTTCCCCCGTCGATGCCTGCACCGAATCCGGAATCTCGACGCCGTCCCCCGGCCCGAAGCCGTGGCGCTGGAACCAGCCCTGGTTCACCTCCAGGCCGAAGCGGTACGGCCCCGCCGGCTGGTGAACCTCCGTAGAGAGCGGCTCCATCTCCTGGATGTCCAGAATCGTGCCGTCATCCGCTATGAAGGCGATGGAGAGCGCGATGGACGTATCCTTCATCCAGAAACCACCTGTAGTGTCCTGCGGAAAGACGAACAGCATCCCGCGGTCCTCGGGGAGGCTCTCGCGGAACATCAGGCCGCGGCTGAAGTCTGCCGCCGTCCGCGGCACCTCCACCATCAGCTCGGCTCTAGCGCCTTCGTCGTCGGTCACGACGATGGTCGCCGTGGGGAGGCCGCTGTCGTCGTCGCCCCTGCCGCAGGCTACCGCGGATGCCAGCAGGAGGGCCGTCGCGATGGTCAGGACGATCCGCATGGTCATCTCCACCCTCCTACCGCGCGGCGGCCAGCCGCGCCAGCCTCCTACGCTGGGCCCACGACGCGAAGAAGTCCACCGCCAACCGCAAGGGGCCGATGATCCGCAGGAAGTCCAGATAGGTGCGCTCGCCGCGCATGCACTGACAGAGGAAACGCCAGAACCTTTCGCTATGGCGCAGCAGCGCCACGTAGGGCGGCGGCGCGAAGTGGAACAGCTCTTGCAGCTTGCGGGCCGCGATGAGCTCCCGCTGAAGGCCACGATCCACGGCCCGCTGGTAGGGCGAGAAATCCTCCGCCTCTCCGGCCAAGAAGCCCAGAGCGGCCTCCGCCGCCAGGCGGCCGCTCAGGAACGCCGTGTGTATCCCCTCGCCGGAGAGAGGGTCGACCAGCCCGGCCGCATCGCCCACCAGAGCCACCGGCCCCCGGGCGATGGTCGAACCGGGCACGCGCACTGGCAGGTGATGGCCCCGCAGAGCCTCCAGCTCCCCTGGATCGAAGCCGTAGCGGCGGCAGAGGGCCGCCAGCTTGGGCCGCAGGGTGAAGGCGGCGTACTTCCAGGCCCCTACGCCCACGTTCAGGTGGTCGCCTTTGGGGAACACCCAGCCGTAGCCCCCGGCCAGCCCACCCAGGTCCAGCGCCGCCACCTCACGCCAGGCCTCCGGCACGCCCTGCGAGCAGGGCACGTTCCCCTCCAGCGCCACAGCCTCCTCGGCACCGGCACGCAGCTCCGCGGCACGGCCCACAACCCCGTTGGCCCCGTCCGCGCCGATAACGGCGCGGGCCGCGTAGGAGCCGCTCTCGGTACGTACGGTCACATCTCGGTGATCAGTCTCCAAGGCGCGCACCGGCTCCCCATCGTGGAACGCCGCCCCGGCCTCGACAGCACCCTCCGCGAGGTATGCGTCCAGCCGACCGCGCTGGGTCATGCAGGTCAAGGGCTCTTCGTAGCGGCGCTCGAAGGCCGCGCCCAGGCGCAGGGACAGGCGCACACCCACAACGGTGCGCTCCACCACTGGGCTGAGGTCCATCTCCTGCTCGTGGGCGGCGCGAAGGGTCACTCCACCGCCGCAGGGCTTGTCGCGGGGAAAGCGAGCACGGTCCAGCAGCAGCACCGACGCCCCCGCCCGTGCCAGGCGGCGGGCCGCGGTGCTGCCGGCGGGTCCGCCACCCACCACGACGGCATCGTAGGTCGTCACGCCACCAGTCTAGCGCCTTGGCGCCGGCTCAGCGAACCGCCTCCAGGACCGCCTCGGCCATCACCTCATGGCCAGCGTCATTGGGGTGGATGAAATCGCGGGCAATGTACTCGTTGGCCTTGCCCTCAAACAGCG
>CAYFYG010000022.1:0-2033 GCA_964347225.1 uncultured Dehalococcoidia bacterium
GTGTGGAGGGGGAATGGGGCTTCGGGATCGAAGGGATACCGGAGCACGGTTCCGGCCGGCGGCACCGGGCCGCTCTCCCACCGGCGGCCGAGGAGAGTGCCGGCAGGAAGCCCATGAAGGAGGAGTTTCAGGCAGCGGACCTTCTCTGGCGCGTCCACTCGCGCTGCGAGTTCCATCCCATCGGCGCGCGGCGAGGTGGTGATCCAGGCGCGGCCTGGATGCTTTCGCTGCCCGCCCGCCGACGTCAACCCGCCGCACTCGACGGTGGGGCGACCACCGTCGCTGGACACCGCTGTGCGCTCCGGGTCGAGTCCGTACGTGTTCTCGAAGGTGATGACCTGGAGCCCGACGCGCCAGCCGTTGAGGTCGAAGATGGGATCGCCAAAGTCGAAGCTGAACTGGTGCATTGTGGGCTGTCTCTCGCTCGGCGGGTCAATGGCAATTCTACCGGGCCGGGAGGGTCCTCCGCGAGAGGAGGAAGAGCAACGTTGTGCGAAGTGAGGGCGCCCGACCCTGCGGTGCCACACGCGGTTGTCCGTTCCCCACCCTTGGCCGCTCCACTATAATGACGGCCAGGCACGGGTTCGTTCCGGAGCGAGCACAGAGGAGAAGCGCCATGGCCCAGACGGTGAGCAGCCGAGAGCAGCAGGCCGACTTCGGTACGTATGAGGGCGAGGCTCCGCAGTACGAGGGGATGACCACCGAGTCCGTGTACATCACGATGCGCGACGGCGTCAAGCTGGCCGCCGAGGTTGTGCTGCCGAAGGGCCTGCCGGCGGACGTCAAGATCCCGGCGCTGCTGTGCCAAACCCGGTACTGGCGGGCGATGGAGATGCGCGCCCCGTTCAAATGGTTCCTGAAGCCCGAGCTCCTCGTTGATCCGCACTTCAGGGACTTCCAACCATTCTTCACCAGCCGCGGCTACGCTCTGGTGATCGTAGACGTGCGGGGCACCGGCGCCTCCTTCGGAGCCTGGCCTCGTCCCTGGCCCCACGACTCGATCGAGGACGGCCGCGAGATCGCCGATTGGATCGTGGCTCAGCCGTGGTCGAACGGCAACGTGGGAGCGTACGGCATATCGTATCTGGGCACGACGGCCGAACTGCTGGCCGTGCCCAACCACCCCGGCGTGAAGGCCGTCATCCCTATGTTCAATCATCCCGATGCGTACGTGGACATCGCCTTCCCGGGAGGCGTCTTCGACGAGCGGTTCGTGAGGGTCTGGGGCCACTTTGACTGGACGCTCGACCGGAACATCGTGCCCGAGGAGTTCGGCCTACTGGGACGTCTCCTTCTGAAGGGCGTTAAGCCGACCGATGCTGACCGGGGCCACCAGGAACTGCGCGAGGCGGTTCGAGGACACTCGAACAACGCAGACACGTACGCGCTGGCTCAAGCCGTGGACTATCGCGATGAGCGGCCCCCGGGCGTTGATTTCCCCATCGAGGACGTCGGCGTCCACAATTTCCGAGAGGAGATTCAGCGTTCCCAGACCGTCAGCTTCGGCTGGGGTAGCTGGATGGACGCCGGCACCGCGGACGCGGTACTAAGGCGCTTCCTGACCTACGACAACGCTCAGAGAGCGGTCATCGGGGCGTGGGAGCACGGCGGCCGGTTCAACGCCAGCCCGTACCGCCCTCCCGATGCACCGCCTGATCCCACGCTGCGCCAGCAATGGCTGGAGATGATCCGGTTCTTCGATTGCCACCTCAAGGACATCGACAACGGCGTGGGCTCGGAGAAGGTTCTCTTCTACTACACCATGGGCGAGGGGAAGTGGAGGAAGACGCACGTCTGGCCGCCCGAAGGGGCGACCGCCCAGCGGTGGTATCTGGCGGAGAACCACGCGCTGTCAGCGGACGAGCCGGTGGCGGAGTCCGGCTCAGACAGCTACACCGTTGATTTTGAGGCGAGCACCGGCGAGTACAACCGCTGGTGGGAGATGGCCGTGCTGGACCAGAAGACGGTCGTGTACAACGATAGGACGCAAGCAGAGAGCCGTCTCCTGTCCTACCTGAGCCCGCCGCTGGCCG
>CAYFYG010000023.1:0-8913 GCA_964347225.1 uncultured Dehalococcoidia bacterium
GTTCCCTATCCCAGGAGACTCAACTCGTCATCCACCCGCTTTTCGTACAGGTCGAGGTCTTGCGATGGTTCGGTTGACACCTCCGCTCCAAGGGGAGTGGGCCGACGTCTCACCCAGGCCCAGACAAGGGCGGAAACCAACGCTCCCCCGAGAATGACCGCCAGGAGGGGCGCCACCCATACCGTCAGGCTGAAACCGCTCTTGCGAGGTGCAGCTAGGACCTGCTCACCGTAGATCTTGGCAAAGCCGTTGAGGATATCTTGCTTGCTCTCGCCAGCGTCTATTTGGCTCTGGATGGACGCCACCATGCTGTCGGCCACGGTGCATTCCATGGACTCCCGGCAGGCAGCCACCGTCATGGCACAGCCGCACTGGCACATGAGCTCGCTGGCTACCTCGTGGACGGTGGGCGGGCCATCCGCGTCAGCGGGCCGAGGCCCGGTCCGTACGGCCAGGGACGGAGCGAAGAGCCACAACGCCAGGACCAAGGCCAAAAGGAAAGTCGAGGGCACCAACCACCTACGCACGGCTCGTCTCCACTTCCCCGACGGGCAGCCACCGGCGTACAGGCGCGCGACGCTCTTCTCTAGCGTCCGGCCAGGAGGCGATAAGTGATCCCGCCACGAGAACAGCCCCACCGATCCAAATCCACATGATCAGTGGGTGCACGAACACTTTGAACGTGGCGTTGCCGTCTTCCGTCCAGCCACCAAGGATGACGTAGAGGTCTTCCCTCACGCCTGTCCAGATGCCCGGGTCAGTGACCGGCTCCCCGTCTCGCCCCTCGAACCGCTTACTGCTCTCGATGGTGCCGATGTGCTCGTCGCCACGGGCGACGTCCAATGTTCCCGTTACCTTGGCCGAATCGGGGCTGCTGGTTTCGTCCAGTCCATCGAAGGTGAGCGTGTAATCGCGGATCTCCATGCTCTCGCCCGGCGCCAGCGTGGCCTCCGCATTGGCGGAGAACATCTGGGAACCGATGATGCCCAGGGCGAGAAGGACCACCCCCAGGTGGACTATGTAGCCCCCGTAGCGGGGCCTGTGCCGCCAGACCAGCCGAGGGACGGCAATAAGATAACCATCACCATGGCGGTGACGGGCGCGCACACCTCGGTAGAACTCTAGCAGGATCGTGCCCGCCGCAAAGGCCAGAGCCGCGAACGCCAGCACGGCCAACAAAGGCCCAACACCCAATAAGTAGAGCGCCACGGCTACCGCCACCGCCAGTATCAACGGCAGAAGGAAGTTGCGTAGAAGGTTCTCCACAGACGCCTTCCGCCAGCCGATCAGCGAGCAGACACCGATCAGCACAATCAGCGCCAGAAAGATGGGACCAGCCACTTGCTCGTAGAAGGGGGGGCCTACCGCCACCTTCACGCCCCGCACAGCCTCCGAGACCAGCGGAAAGATAGTGCCCCAGAACACGGCGAACGCCGCGCCCACCAGCAGAAGGTTGTTCGCCAGGAAGCTGGCCTCTCGGGAGACCATGGAGTCCAACCGGTGCTCGCTGCGCAGGCCGGGAAGGCGCATCCACAGGAGACCCAGGGACCCCACCAACACAATACCCAGAAGTGTGAGAAGTAGCGGCCCCACAGCGCCCATCGCAAAGGCGTGAACAGAGCTAAGGATGCCGCTCCGCGTCACTGTCGTGCCGAACAGACACAGGGAAAAGGTGATGATAATGAGCGCCATGTTCCACACCTTCAGCATCCCCCGCCGCTGCTGGATCATCACCGAATGCAGGAAGGCAGTGCCCGTGAGCCAGGGCATGAACGCCGCGTTCTCCACCGGGTCCCATGCCCAGTAACCGCCCCAGCCCAGCACCCGGTACGCCCACAGCATGCCGAACAGGTTGCCCAGGCTCAGGAACAGCCACGCCACCAGCGTCCAGCGGCGGGTGGAGCGGATCCACCAATCATCCAGACGCCCGCTGATGAGGGCTGCCATGGCGAAGGCGAAGGGGACGGTAAAGATGGTGTAGCCGAGGAGAAGCGTGGTGGGGTGAGAGATCATGTCCGAGGTGCGGAGCAGCGGGTTCAGACCGGCGCCCTCCGACAGGGCCAGTGGTAGCTTCTCCAGCGGATTGGCGGCGAATGCGATGACACCCAGAAAGTACGCCAGGATGCCCATCATCACGGCTGCCACTAGGGGCATCTGCTCCCGGTGCCGCTTCTCTCCCTGGAGGACAACGACCACGGCCAGGAGAGACAGGACCCACCCCCAGAACAGCAGTGAGCCTTCCTGGCCCGCCCACCAGCCGGCGAGGGTGTACGTCAGCGGCAGGTCAGAGCTGGAGTGCTCCGCCACGTACCGAATGCCGAAGTCGCGGGCAAAGAACGAGTAGACAAGAGCGGCTGAGGCAACGCTGGTCAGGCCGAAGACAACGAACACGGCGTTGCGGGCGCTCAGCCACAGTTCGTGGATGCGCCCTCGCGACCCCACGAAGGCGGCGACCGCCGCGTAGACCGCGACAACGAAGGCGGTGATGATCGCTGCGTAGCCCAGGTCAGCCATTTCAGCCACCACCCTCCCGGACTTGATCCTCCGGCGCCGCCTCGTACTTGCTGGGACACTTCACCAGCAGCGAGTCGGCTTGGAACGTCCCCGCCTGCGTCAAGCTCCCTTCCACCACCACATCGGCCCCCTGCTTGAACGCGTCCGGCACCACTCCCGAATAGACCACCGGCAGCGTCATGCCGTTCTCATTGGCCACGTCGAAATGAAGGGTATTCGTCTCCGAGTCCCTCACTACGGAGCCGTCTTCCACCTTCCCCATGAGACGGACCCGCTCGCCATAGGCGGCTTCGTTACGGGCCAGGAGTTCGTCCACGGTCAGGTAGTACATAGAGGCCCCCTCAAAGGCCGTGAACCCCAGATACCCAAGGGCGATTGCCACAACCAGGCCGACGATCAGAAAGCGCTTGCGTCGCAGCCATCCCGCCCGGTGCTTTCCCGGCCTTGCCTGGATCTGCGCCTCGTCATCCATGACATTCACTATTTTAATCCTCACGAGCCTCGGGGGCTTCACTTTGTTCACTTTTAAGGCTAGCAGCTTGTGAAAATCGTCGCAATGGAACCAGGCCCTGATCGACTTCCGGGCCGGTAGCTGTTCGCCATATGGGTTGTGGGTGTCATTGCGGGGATGAACTCAATGTCCTACGCTGGAAGTACAGCATGTTGATGATGCTGGTGTTCTAGGAAGGCGGAAGACGATCATGCTGTCGGTTACGAGGCTGCTGACCGGGACGGCCAGCCCAGGGGACGCCCTGCGCTACGGCCGCCGCACGAGCGACATGCCCGCTCACCTCCTCCACTTCTCGGCGGACAAGAAGCCGATCGTGGTGTGGAACCTTACCCGTCGCTGCAACCTCTCTTGCATGCACTGCTACTCCGACTCACACGATGAGGCCTATACGGGAGAACTAACCACGGGGGAAGGGAAAGCCCTCCTGGACGACCTCGCCGAGTTCGGCGTGCCCACCGTCCTCTTCTCGGGCGGCGAGCCCCTGACGCGGCCCGACCTGTTCGAACTGGCAGCCCACGCCCGCGACAGGGGCCTGCGCTGCGTGCTGTCCACCAACGGCACCCTGATCACCCCTGAGGCGGCCCGGAGCATCGAGCGCTGCGGTTTCTCCTACGTCGGCGTGAGCCTGGACGGCGTCGGCCCCGTCCACGACAAGGTTCGGGGCAAGAAGGGAGCGTACGATGCCGCCCTGGCCGGGCTGCGACTCTGCCGTGACCTGGGTACCCGGGTAGGTCTTCGCTTCACCGTCCACAAGCGGAACCTGGACCAGCTCCCGGCCGTCTTCGATCTTCTGGAGACGGAGGACATCCCCCGCTGCTGCGTCTACCACCTGGCCTACGCCGGCCGCGGCGACCGCATCCGCACCTCTGACCTCACCCCCGAGGAGACCCGTAGTGCGGTGGGTCACATCTTCGAGCGGGCCCAGGACTTCCATCGGAGGGGGCTGGACAAGGAGGTCCTCACGGTGGACAACCACGCCGACAACGTCCTCCTTGATCTGACGATCCAGCAAGAGCAACCACAGCGGGCGGAAGAAGTGCACCAGATGCTTCTATGGAACGGCGGCAATCAGTCGGGCATTGCCGTGTCCTCGGTTGACCATGAGGGCTACGTGCACGCTGACCAGTTCTCATGGCACTACAGCTTCGGCAACGTGCGCGATCGCTCCTTCAGCGCCGTCTGGACGGACACAAGCGAACCGCGAATGGCGATCCTAAAGGACAGGAAGGAACACCTCAAGGGCCGTTGTCGCTTCTGTCGGTACTTGGACATCTGCAACGGCAACCTACGGGTGCGAGCGGAGAGCTACTTCGATGACTTCCTCGCTCCCGACCCTGCCTGCTACCTGACCGATGAAGAGATCGGCATCGCGCCGGACAGCGCTGCGGCCGAGGAAGCGGCCCGCTGGCCGGTGCCGGTACAGCGGTCGGGAGCGGTGGCATGACGAAGAAGCTGCCACAGGCCCTGATCGAGCGGCAGGCCCATGACGCCCGCCTGGCCGAGACCAACTTCGACCTCGCCCCCTTCACCATCGCCTGGGAGCTGACTCGAGCCTGCGCATTCGCCTGCCAGCACTGCCGCGCGGAGGCCCAGCCGCGACGAGACCCGAACGAGCTGACCAACCGTGAGGCTGTCAGCCTCATCGATCAGATCAAGGAGTTCGGCAACCCCATCCTGGTGATCACCGGCGGCGATCCCATGATGCGCCGCGACCTCTTTGACATTCTCGCCTACGCTGTGCAGAAGGGAGTGCGTACCGCGCTCACCCCCACGACTACTCGCCTGGTGACCGCCAAGGCTCTCGCCCGCGTCAAGGAGGCGGGCGTGAGTCGCGTGGCCATCAGCATCGACGGCCCCAGTCCCGAAGCACATGACGCCTTTCGTGGTTTCCGCGGCTCTTTCCAGATTGCGCAGGGCATCGCCAGAGATGTCGTCACCACCGGCCTATCTCTCCAGATCAACACCACGATCAGCCGCTACAACCTGCACTTGCTGGAAGAGATGACTCAGATGGTCGCCGATATGGAAGCCGTACAGTGGAGCCTCTTCTTCTTGGTGCCCACGGGCCGAGGGAGGGCCACCGACATGATCTCCGCCGAGAAGCACGAGCAAGTCTTCCACTGGCTGTACGACCTTTCGGACAAGGCACCCTTCGACATCAAGAGCACAGCCGCACCCGCCTACCGGCGGGTGGTCATCGAGCGGGAGCGAGAGAAAGCGCGTCTTGCCGGTGTGGCCAGCAATGGGCCGCCTACACTGGCCGGTGCCGGCTATCGCTACGAGGACGGCCTGCACCGACCCGCTCAGGGCGTGAACGATGGCAGGGGCTTCTGCTTCGTCTCCCACACCGGCGACGTCTGCCCCTCCGGCTTCCTGCCCCTGGCGGGGGGCAACGTCCGAGAGCAATCGGTCATCGAAATCTATCGCCGTTCCCCACTGTTCCGGGACCTGCGAGACCCGGACAAGCTCACGGGCAGGTGCGGCCGCTGCGAGTTTCGCCAGGTGTGTGGCGGATCCCGCGCCCGTGCGCACGCCGTGACAGGCGACTACCTGGCCACGGATCCCTCCTGCGTCTATGATCCTCCGCCGGCCGCTCAACGATAACCCTTAGGTAAGAAACCAGCGGGCGAACCCGGCCACCAAGCGCGCAGGTTCCAGCGCTGCCGCAGCACCAGCCCATATCATCCAGAACATACAACGCCGCGGCATCCACGCAATCTCAGGGGCGTGAGCCGCGTTGACGTTGAGTGCACGCGGATGCTACCTTCGGGAGCAGTATGCATTTCGTGAACCTGGGCGACCCCTGTGGCAAGTCACCTTTCGCGGTGCGCACCACGCACCTGCCCATGTCGAACGTGTTGGCGTCATCCGGGCATCGCACATGCAGACCGAGCGAAGCGTAGGCGGCACTCAGCAGCTCGGGCCAGCCCTCTCTCGGCTTCTTGCCATAGCCGCCCCTTTCGTCGTCGTCTTGATCACAGCAGTGCTCATACTGGAGCGAACGCCGCGACGGGAGCCCCTCGTTTACGCCATCCTGGTAGGCACGCTCGTCGCTCTCACGTGGATCTCGGCGCGCAGCGCGGGCGACTACAGGCTCTGGGCTCTCTACACAGGGGGGTTCGCACTTTTCAGCATAGTTCGTTCCTTCGCCGACGAGACGGGGATAGCCACCCACATAAACGATCTCGTGATAGCCGAGAAGACTCTCGCTTTCGGCTCTGTCCCCACAGTGTGGCTTCAGACACACCTGTTCGATCCGAGACAGATCGGTTGGCTGGACCGCGCCACCACCTATGTCCACTGGTCATACTTCGTTCTGCCTCACATTTTCGCTGCCTACCTTTTTCTTGAGAGACGTCACCTCTTCGAGCGGTACGTCCTTCTATTTGTCGGCGTGTTGGCGGCCGGCCTCGCAATCTCTTTCATTTTTCCCGCGGCTCCTCCGTGGGCGGCCTCTCTGACAGGGCATCTGGATCCCACGTACAAGGTCGTAACCGAAGTCGGCAGCGAGTTGAACGTGAACCTCTACCGGTACTTTGATGACCAGATTCGGTCATCGAACCCCGTAGCTGCTATGCCTTCAGTTCACATGGCGATTAGCGTCATCGTGCTGCTGATGGCCTTCCGCGTTAACTGGCTGTTGGGCGGCCTGGCGGTGGCGTACAACGCAGCGATGGCCTTCTCTCTCGTGTACCTGGGAGAGCACTACGTCCTGGACATTGTCGCGGCCGTCCTGCTGACGCTCGCCATATACGCTGCGATGGACCTTTGGCTTCGCCGTCACAACCGGGAGCCGGATGCCCTGCCAGCTCCACTGCATGGCGCTGAGGCGACGGCTGACAGGAGGCCCGTCCCCACTCCTCCTCTGGAACCGGGTGGGCCCCCGCCTTGAGTGCGACAGGACGCCCTTCCTAGATCACACCTCCCCTTCTGCCTCCCGCCACCGCCAACTCAGTATCCGGCCCACATTCTGTCCCAAAAGGTGCCCCAGGGACTTGACAGAAGCCGCGCCTGGGCGGAAACTCGGCGCAGCGTTACGGTTTCCGTAGCGGCAGGGGGTCGACGTGGCGTCTTTCCCGTCGCCTGACTGTTGGGTGCCGCTCCCGGCCACGGGCTCTCGCCCGGCCGTCCTCGGCAGGCGCTGGACTTCTGCATCTTCCACCCTTTCGGCCCCACGGCCCGACTGTTGGACCCTTGCTCGACGCCACAACTCCACTGCGCCTGTCCTCGAGAGGCACTCGGCGTCCGCCGGTAACCTCCCTGGCCATGCCCCACCCCTCCCCCCAGTCACCGACGGTGAAGAAACCGTAACGCTGTCTGCGAAGGCTCCAGCCTCCCCACCTGACTACCTAAGCTCACCTGATAAGACCGCCACTGCTATCCTCCCAACCGTAACACCCGCACCAGCCAAGTCGCTTCTAGAAACCGTAACGGTCCTCTCGCCCGATTCACATGTCCAAACCGTAACGCTCATCCTGCCGCACCCGAGTCAGCAAACCGTAACGCGGCTCTGCGTCGGCTGCGGCAAGCCACTCGAAGGCAAGAGACGGCAAGCGAAGGCTCATGGGGTCGCTTGTCGGCAGCGGGCATACCGCCGCCGAAAGAAAGAAGCCGCTCACGCGCAGCTCCAGCAGGAGAACCAACGCGCCTCTCAACTTGAGCCGGTAGGTCTACACCAGACGACTGTCGGCTCAACCCCGCGCTGACGGCGACCGCAGACACGCACCCAGGTTGCACACCCCAACCTAGCAGCCTGAACTTCCCGCATCTCTAATCCGTGGTGTATGATGCCACTGCGCTCTTCAGCGGCAACGGCTGACACGGAGGGATGCCCATGTCCGGACTCTGGTTCAAACCCGCCTACGAACTGGCACAGGCAATACGCGCCCGCGAGCTATCGCCGGTGGAGCTGATGGAGGCTTGCCTACAGCGCATCGAGCAGGTCAATCCCGTCCTCAACGCCTTCATCGCCATGCGCCCGGAGGAGGCGGTGGGCGAGGCGCGCGCCGCCGCCGAGCGCATCGCCGGCGGCGAAGACGGAGGTCTCCTGGCCGGGCTCCCCTTCGGCGTCAAGGAGCTGGAAGACGCGGAGGGGTTCCCATCAACCCACGCCTCCGTCCCCTACAAAGACAACTGGCCAGAGCGCGATTCTGTGCAAGTGGAGCGCCTGAAGAAGGCAGGCGCCATCCTGCTGGGCAAGACCAACGCCCCGGAGTTCGGATACACGGCGTTCACCAAGAACCTGCTGTTCGGTATCACCCGTAGTCCCTGGAACCCGGAGCGTACGCCGGGCGGCTCCAGCGGCGGCACGTCGGCCGCCATCGCCTCCGGCATGGTTCCCCTGGCCACCGGTTCCGACGGCGGCGGCTCCATCCGCATTCCCGCCTGCTACACGGGCTGCTTCGGGCTGAAGCCCACGTACGGCCGGGTGCCTCGCGGGCCCTTCCAGATGCTTAACTGGAGCGACACTGTGTGCTACGGCCCGATCACCCGCACCGTCTGCGATGGCGCCATGTACATGGACGCGGTGAGCGGCCATCACCCCGCTGACCCCGACTCCCTCCCTCACCCCAGCACCTCCTACGTGGAGACACTGGATCAACTGCCCCGCAAACTCCGCATCGCCTGGAGCCCCACCCTTGGCTACGCCCATCTCCAGTCGGACGTGCGGCGGGAAGTGGAGCAGGCGGTGCGGGTGTTCGAAAAGATGGGGCACAACATCGAGGAACTGGAGGGCGGGTTCCCGGACCCGGGCCTGGAGTGGGTTCGCGTCGCCGCTGCTGAGACGTTCGCTGAGATCCACGACAAGATTGACGGGCACCGCGAGGAGTTCGGACACGCCTTCCTGCGGGGCACAGAGGCCGTGCGCGATCTGACGCCCGAGAAGT